>CAZZFQ010000006.1:35063-42262 GCA_964653695.1 uncultured Candidatus Bathyarchaeia archaeon
AGTTCTCGGCCGGTCCTACGCTCTATGCTGAGGCTGAGAGTTGTGTACAGCAGACCGAGGGAAAGCTTGAATGGGTTGAATGTGGATTTGCCGTGCAATCTCGGATGAAATCTTACTTCCACATTGTCTGAAAGCCTATCCCCATAACCCATTCTGACGATGTTGTTCATCCATCGCACATCTATGTCCAAGCCTGGAACTCCTCTTGGAATCGTTTCAAGAAGAACTTCCCTGATACCAGCTTTGATCCCCGTTTGAACGTATTCTAGCCCCAGCAATATCTTCGTCAGTTTCTTGTAGGTTTCGGAAATGAGGCGACGAAGGAAACTAGCTGATCCATGGTTCCTTCCAATAGCAACGCAGTATCCCCCGCGAGTCATGGTTTCTACTAGTTTTGGAATTTCTGCCGGGTCGTATTGACCATCAGAATCCATAACCACAACAATGTTGCCCTGTGCCATTTCTACCCCTCTTCTTATTGCGCTTCCTCGGGCACCTTCCGAATGTGTAACTTTGATGAATCCACACCCGGGCCGTTTTGAGATGGTCGTAAGTACTTTCTCTGTGTCGTCTGTTGTATTGTTGAGAACAAACATGGCCTCAGTCAATGCGGAATAGCGCAGTCTAAGGTCGTACAACTTCTGGCAGACCTGGGCCGCGTTCTTCTCTTCGTTCATTGTTGGGAGAACCACGGAGATCCTTAGCGCGTTGGCGGATATCGGTCGCCCCGGCGATGCGCCTGATAATCCTCCAACCTTCGGGTCTGCCAATTGCTCTTGCATGCTGGATACCCACGGTAAGTGGAGCCTGTCTGTATGCTGGGAGCTCCCCATACTATGCCCCGTTAGATCTTTAGCTCTTTGCCCTGAAAGGTGTCACACAGCCCCCCCTAGGTTTTTTAGGCATATTGAGGAAAGATCCCAGTCTTCACAATCACGTGGCGGGGATGCGTAGTACCTGTCGCCGATCCGATTGAGGAACTGCCTCACCATCGACTTGGAATCGATCTCGCACAGATATGTAACTGAGAGGAGACACCTGTCCGAACCCGGAAGAAGAAGCATCGAGACCGAGGAGAATAGGAGAGCACTGGACGGCGGCTCTGTAGCCTCATCCACAAGAAGGATGTTGAATGCTCTCAGAGAACACGGGCACAAGGCAACCTTCTTTGTTGTTGGCGAAGTATATGATTGGCATTCTGACCTTATAGAAGAGATAAGTGAACAAGGACATGAACTGGCTTACCATTCTCATACGCATACCCCGATCAGAACAGTTGATTCTCTGAACAAGGAGCTTCGGAAATCCAGGAAGCTGATCGAGACCTTTAGGCCTAAAGGATTTAGAGCGCCTCGGGTGTGGATAAGGCCTGAATGCCTAAGCGAACTGGCAAGATGCGGGTTCGTTTACGACAGTTCGACCTATGGGCCGTATAGCGCATCGGCGAAGATATCGGGAATTCTCGAGATCCCGATTTCTACTTATGCTCCATGTGGGGAGAAGACGTTAGCTCTTCCGAGACCTCTGCCGTTTGCCCTCCTGAGGAACCTTGAGATACCATTTGGATCAGGCTACCTTGTATCGTTCTTCTCCCTTGTGAGCCCAACATTGGTAAGCTACTTCGTTAGGAAATCCAACCTAAGGGGTATGCCTGCAATACTTTCTCTTCACCCTTGGCAACTGTATAGAAAACCGTCCGATCCATCTTGGCAGAGGGGTCTATCTCGAATAGGAATGCTCCCGTACAATCTTCCCTGCGATCGGGCGTTCGAATATCTGCTCAGAAGCCACAGCTTTTGCACGATATCTGAGTTAATAGAAGATACAGGCGCCCTGTAATGGCGATCCGATCACAGAAGATACGTCTGACTGGCTCGAAATCGTTGCTCGGACAAGTCCGGCAATCATTTGAGCGCTTTGCTCATGACAGTAGCGCCTTCGCCATTGTGATAGTAAAACGGTATCCTTCTCGATTCCTGGAACCCGAGCCTTTTGTATAGCTCTTGAGCTGGCCTGTTTGAGATTCTAACCTCCAGAAAGCATTCTTCGGCTTCTCGGTCGATCAGTCCTTTCGTGGCTTCGCTAACTAGTCTGGTGGCCAATCCCTTTCTTCTATGCTCTGGAAGCACAGCAATTGAGACTATGTGCCCTTTCTTCGCAAGTCTAAATCTGCTTATCTCTGAGAAACTCCGTTCTAATCTGCACATGATGTACCCAACTACTTGATCGCCTTTCAAGGCGACAAGAAATCCCTCAGGGCACTTCATGTGGATATCTAGGAAGAAGGAGGCGCTATAATTCTCGGGCAAGCACGTTCTGTTGATTTCCATTATGCTTCCTAGGTCCTTCTGCTCGAATCTTCGAATTACGAATTCCGGACTTGCCTCCAAGGCAGGGTCGGCTTCTGTTTCTCAAGGAGCGGATATAAGATCTTGTCGGAGCATGAAGATTCGTTTAATGGGCTTCCGAAGCTCATGCAATGGGTTTATATGACGTTTGCCTGCTCGATACGTGAACAAGTCGGGAGCACGCAAATGCCAGAGATGCCCCAAGGCGATGCACAGGAGACTATCTCTTTCTCAGAGACTAAGACGTTCGTGTCGTCGATGTTCACAATTACAGACGCCTATGTAGACCCTCAAAATATCCCGACCTTCGTCGTGGTTCCTGAACCAGCCAAAACAAAGTTTGAAGATCTAGTCGCGAAGCTGTCCAGTAAAGGCTTGGTTCCCACCCTCCGATTCGAAGAAGGAAACCTCCTGATAAGAGTATTTCTGAAGCCGAAACCGAAACCGACGAAGCCGCTCCTGAACCTCGCCCTTTTCGCTGCTACGATTATCACAGTTTTCGTGACGGGATTCGTTCTTTGGGACGCATCCATCGTGCAAAAAGAAGTGCTTATGCCTGAAGCCAATGTCTATGTTCAAGCCGGCCTCTTCGTGCTGTCACTTCTAGGAATAGTGGGGCTCCATGAGATAGGCCACAAGATCGCATGCGAAATTCACGGCATGGACTCAACGATGCCGTACTTCGTGCCGGGAATTCCGCCGACAGGTACATTTGGCGCCTTGATCTCTCTGAAGAGCCCTCCCCATAACAGGGACGCCCTCTTCGATCTTGGCGTAAGTGGCCCCTTGGTAGCTTTCGTATCGTTGCTAATAGTGACGGTTCTGAGCATTCAAGCTGCCTATCTTGTGCCCATAGGGCAGGCGATACTCTGGAATCGACTAAACCTTGCTCAGCCAGCGTCATGGCCTGAATATCCATTCCTTTTCGACTTGCTCATCCCGATCGTAAGACCCTATCCTCAAGGGTTCGCACTTTTTTTCACGCAGATAGAGTTTGCTGCTTGGGTGGGCAGCCTGATAAGTTACCTGAACCTGCTACCTATATGGCAGCTGGATGGGGGGCACCTTTCTAGGGCGCTCTTCGGACCAAAAGGGCACAAGATCACAAGTTACCTTGGACTGGCGGTGATGGTGATCTCAGGCTTCTGGGCATTTGCCTTACTTCTTTCAATAATGATGTTTGCAAGCGGCAGAGGGCTGTCTGGAGTGGCGCCTCTTGACGATTGGTCGCCTGTCTCTACTTCAAGGAAACTTCTCTATGGAATCGTCATAGTCATGATCATAATCCTTTTTGTCAAGCTGTAGGTCACAGGAGCCCCTGGCAACTTCAGAGAAGAGAGTTATTTTCTGCAGATGCTTACGCTAGGCCACTGCGATTAGGGGTTGTTCTTGCTGACATTGGATGCATCAGACACGTGGAGTTTCGTCACAGTTCCCATTCAATTGGAATCTGTAGAGCCTCTCCAATTGAGAAACCCATGGTCCCGTAGCCTCCAACCTGCCTGTTTCAAAATGCATCCGCTAGACATGATCACTTTGAGGAAACGTAGGGAGCGTTGTTGACCCATTTGGGATAGCAACGACCTTTGAGTCCTTTCCGACGGCTCTTAAGGCCGCTTGAAGAGCAGCATTTGCTGTCCTATGAGGGCGCAGCCTGAATGGATTCGAGACGTAATGGTCTGGCATAGTTGAGAGCAGATAGATCTTGACTTTTTCAAGCGCCTTGGTGAGGTAGTATGCCTTGTGCCCTCCGATGACGAACCTCTTCTTGATCTCCTGTTCCATTTGCCTTAACTCACCGAACTTGATCATCCAATCGCGGAAGACGTCGTTGCCGTGTCCTTCCGGGCATTCTGCGATGAGAACTATGGCGCCTCCTTCATTCACAACATTGAGTGCATGATGAACTGCCTTGAGAGCTTGATATAGATTGGTGTCTCTTGGGCTTCCTCCCGGACTCACCACTGCGATGTCCGCCCTTGCCTCACACGGAACCTTGCACATACTGTCAACAACTTCGACTCCGCTCATGAAGGCCTTGTGGAGATTTCCTGAGAACGCTCGCACTATCTCGTTCTTGCTGTTGAGGACTACGTTTAGGATGAAATCCACTTTGGCCATCTCTGCTGCTTCTGCCATATCTTCGTTTACAGGGTTTCCGTCAAGGACACCTGGCTGCGCTTTTGGATGCAACAGCAGGGCATGGTTATGCGCGATAGTTTGTGCACCTGACACTCCTGGTAGCACACTTTTGCGGCCGCCTCCATATCCAGCAAAGTAATGCAGCTCAACATCTCCTGTAAGGATCCTTACGTCAGCTGTCATGAACTCCTTGTTGAGGTAGACCTTAGTTCCGCTGTTGGTATCGCCCACATACGTTAGATCCTCAGCCTTGCAGTTATGACTCACCGCTTTTACTTGTGCAGCAAGCTCTGCGCTGAGAAGCGTAGCCATTTCCTCACTTGTAGGCGACCTATGCATGCCCGTGCCAACGATGAGAGATACATCTTCCATCTTGACTCCTGCCTGCGATAGCTGGCCCATGAGGAGGGGCATCAGAAGGTGAGTTGACACAGGCCTAGTCGCATCATCTATAACGACTGCAACTTTCTCGCCTGCCGAAACTATTGAAGCCAAGGGCTTCGAGTCTACTGGGTTCTCGAGCGCTCGACTGATTTCAAGTAACGGGTCACTGGTCAAAGTCTCATTCTTAGATTCGACGATGCCCTGGAACCCTTCATCAGGGATCCTTACGGAAACTTCTGTTCTTCCGTACGGAAGCCAGACCTCTACCATGAGCCTCAACCAATCTTTGTCGAGGCTTGATTGCAATTTAAGCAGATCGAAGAACGCTTAGCTTGGGTCCAACCAAAAGAGTTAAAGACGCTCCTTGAAACCCCTATGACTGGTGCCTTGAATGGCATTTGACAGAAGTTCTCTGAGCAGGGGACAGATAACGATTACGTGGTTCAACAAATTCTCTGGTATATTGATGAAGTCCCCTCACATTGGCGTGCTAGTCGACCCCGTTGAAGCCGATGAATCGATCTTAACTCAGGTCGATGCCATTCTGATAACTCATGAGCACTACGATCACCTTGACGAGGGAACAGTAATCGATCTCCAGTCCAAGATCAATTGCCAAGTCATATGTGACAAGGCATCGTACGACCGGCTGAGCGCTGCCATACCAACCAGCAAGCTCTCCACAGCAAACGTAAAGGACGAATTTCAGATCAAGGACGCAACGATATGCGCTGAAAGAAGTTTGCATCCTGCAGAAGCACCAGTGACCTACCTGATCACCAGCGAGGATGGCGTCACGCTATATCACACGAGCGACAGCCTGCCTTTCAAGGAGATGGCGGACATAGGGAAGAAGTATGATGTTGATGTGTGCCTGTGCACGATCGGCATCGCTCCGAAGGCAACTCCGAAGACTGGCGCCGAGATCGCCGCTCTCGTCAAGCCGAAATTGGCTGTCCCTTACCACGGTGACGGACAGAAAGAGTTTGTGACAGCCCTGGGGAACGTCGCTCCAAAAATAGAGTCTCGCGTGATTAGGCAGGGAGAGGTTCTCATATACCCGTCTGGAAAGACGTAGGTGCTACTCTTGGAGATCAAGAAATCGAGAGAAGATGTTTGCAGAATCCTCGTTAGGACAGGTGCACTGAGGTTTGGGACATTCACGCTGACTAGCGGAAAGATGAGCCCATATTACATAGACCTGAGAGTTCTGCCGAGCTTCCCGGAAACCTTTGATATTGTCACTGGGATCTATGAGTCGACTGTGAGGAATGATATTGGAATTGACAGCTTTGAGAGAATCGCCGGCCTTCCGACAGCCGGCATTCCGTACGGGGCGGTCTTGGCTTTCAGGACCAAGAAGCCTTTTCTATACGTGAGGAGGGAAGCTAAGACCCATGGCAGAGAGCGGAGGGTTGAGGGATTGTTGTCACCGGGTGAGCGAGTCTTGGTGGTAGATGACCTCATCACTACAGGGAAGAGTACACTAGAAGCCATAGATGCTGTTAGATGTGAAGGGGGCGTAGTTAACGATGCGGTGGTCCTCATTGATCGTGAGGAAGGGGGTCCTGATGCGTTGAAGGCGACCGGCGTGAAGCTTCACGCATTCCTCAAGATAACAGATGTTGCGAAGACCTTGTTCGACATGGGGGCAATCGACAAGAGACAGTTCGAGGAGATAATGAAACAGAAAGCAACATAGCCCGTGTTATGCATCCTTTGCTCTACTGGGAGCGAGGCCGGCCAATCACAACGACTTGTCTTGCAGCTCTTTGTCTTGAGACATCTCGACGTCAATGGAAAGACAACAGGGGCCTAAGCTAGGTGCCTCAGCTACCCCAGGATTGAACTCATTCTTGGTTGATCATCAGTACATCGTGGTCGTCATCGGCACCATATTCCAATTGCTCGAAGCAGGGTAAAAAACCATCTGCAGATCGAACTCCAGTCTCTTTCACAAGCACATCTACGACTATGACCAATTGTCTGGACGAAGAAAAAAGGAAAAAGGTTGGGGGGTTTGTTCCCTCTTCACTTCGTTGAAGGTGGGGGGTATCCTTTCCACATTGTGTACAGGTAGAGTCCGTAGAACATCGGGTTGGCTTGATCTGGTATCTTCAGCTCCGGATCAATCGTTACCTGGACCCAGTCTCGGAATATGAAGTAGGTAGTTGGTTGAGCGAGCCATATGTAGCGCGCTTCCTTGTTCATGATGTTCACGATTTCCGTGTATGCTTTCTGTCTTTCAGAGGGGTCTATGATCTCGGATGCCTTCATGATCTTGTCGTCCAAGCCTGGTATATCCAGGCCTACTCTCTTGGCAAG
>CAZZFQ010000007.1:0-38583 GCA_964653695.1 uncultured Candidatus Bathyarchaeia archaeon
GGCACTATCTCCGTCCTTCCTAGTGACTCCTCGTCTTGAAGAAACCGTCGTATCTCCGCTGCTCTCACACCGTAGGGGTGGACTTCATGCTCTTTTTTTGCTTGCTTCACAAATCGGTCGCTTGTTAGACCAACTATGACTCTATCTCCAATCTGAAGGGCTTTTCGCAGAAGCGTCTTATGGCCTCTGTGCAGAATATCGAACGTTCCGCCGACGCCAACAAGTCTAAAACGCTTATGTCGGCTCATTCCAATCGCTTCGGTCATGGAAGGCATGTTCTTTCGCAAGTACTACGTCGAGGTAATGGTTCTTTGAGAATAGTCCCTCGACCATCATTTCGGTCCTTTCACGCGTTGTTTGGCAGAGAACGCCTCGATTCATCTTCCGTCCATGGGGCGAATACTAGCGCCACGATGACAGTGCCGTACTTTCCTTTCGGGACCTCTATGAATTCTGCTCTAGTCTCAATCTTATCGATTTTCAGATCGCGGATCTTAGCCATTTCATCTAGCTTGGATTTGAGTTCCCTTCCGATTGCCTCCTTGTCCTTGTATCCATGAGCCTCTGCGACCAGACCGTATCTTTCCTTCTTGTCTGTTGTGCCTTTGGTCCAACCGATTCCCGCGCCAATCGTCTCTCCTGGATCACCGTCCATTCGTGCCATCACCGCGAACGTAACCGTTCCAGCAGTTATCGGCGAGTTCTTGGTCTCTTCAGCGTCTGGTGGAAGGATGGAGGATACATTGACTAGGTTGCACTGTGCGATGCCAGCCTTGGCCAGAGCTGCATCGAAGGCGTTCAACGGCGAAACGGAGCTCGTCGCGGAACCGGCCGCGATAAAGAACTTCCTCGGGAGGAAAGCTCCGTGCAGACTCCGCGTCTCCTGCATTACCTACCTTCTGTCCTCCTTGCGCCGAACTTACATCGTTCATTGAATTGTTTCCATTGTATCGTTTTCATTCCTTTTAAGTCTTGACTTGAGGTACTTTTCAACGTTGAATCATGAACTCAGTGGTCAATTCTATCGTCGATCTTTTGTCTGTGCATCGTGGCACTGGTCAATCATGATCACTCATCATGATGAATTCGCAACTCAAAACGTACGAACTCTCCGCCAACATTCTCATAGCCCATGTTGCATTCAATCGTTGCACACATCTTTTATCCGAGCGCCAGTACAATATATCGAGCCGGAATGACGCGAACTCGTTTTTTGAAGTTCCCAACAGTTCCTTTTGAGGTTTCCGACAAGGAAACGATTAGCGACATCCTTGTCGGAATGCGCTCGACAGGTTTTCAAGGGCGAAAACTTGCAGAGGTTGCTGATATATGGACTAGGATGTTCAAGAAGACGAACTGTGTCATATGGCTAGGGGTTGCGGGTGCCCTCGTTCCCGCAGGGATGCGGAAGATCATATCTTATTTGATCAGAAGACGGATGGTTGATGTCTTGGTCAGCACTGGAGCGAACCTCTACCATGACTGCTTTGAAGCTAGGGGCCAAAGACATTATGTCGGCTCCGCCCTCCTGAACGACGTGCAACTTCGGAAACAACGCATAGACCGCATTTATGATGTCTTGGCTGATGAGCAGAAGTTCTACAAGACTGACACATGGATTGAGAAGGAGTTTTGTTCCTACCTTCTGGACAACAGGCCCTATTCCTCAAGGGAGATCCTTCATCTGCTGGGAAAAATACTGGAGGAAAAGGGGCGAGAAAACGAGTCTATTCTTATCGACGCCTACAAGTCCCGCGTCCCGATCTTCTGCCCCGCCTTCGCAGACAGCGCACTGGGTTTCTCGATAATGTTCGCAAACCGGAAGCGAGGAAGAAGAATTGTTCTGGACAACTTGAAAGACGTGGAAGAAAGTTCAAGGATAACCGAGAAGGCAAGGATGACGGGAGTTGTATATCTTGGTGGGGGAGTTCCAAAGAACTTCATTCAACAGACCGCGGTCATAGCAAGCTACCAGACCAGACACGACAAGAGCCACAGCCTAGCGGTTCAAATGACGATGGACATGCCTGTATGGGGAGGGCTAAGCGGATGCACATTTGAGGAGGCTCAAAGCTGGGGAAAGATAGGCAGAAACGCCAGGACCGCGACCTGCTATGCTGACATTACAATTGCTCTTCCAATCGTTACCTGTGCGTTGGCTGAGAGGTTCAAGAGGCTCAGGCGTAGCGTCCCGGTGTTCGGTTGGGACGCTCAAGGCCTAACAATCAGCTACGAACGCCTCAGACTATAGTCAGACCGAGTCTCGACGACGATCCAGTAAGCATGATTCAGCCTCAACGAATCGGTCCAATGATGAGGAAACGTCGAAGGGATGGATACGAAAATAACAAGCTCAGTTGAGTCAGTTAGGCTCAAACATACTTCAGCGGTGAGATGTAACGTCTTTCGGACCTGAGACTCCAGGCTCGTATTCAGCCGATTCTTCAGTCGCAGAATTCCTCCTTCTCAACCAGACTGCAAGCGGAACAGGTTTCTCCATCGGCTTTGGCATCCGTCTTGATACAGTTCCTATTGGTTGCTTGTCTACTGGTCGAATGGGACTTGAACGAGCACCCCATGACGTCGGATACTGCTCAGTCTGGTCTTGAGTGAGGGGGAATATTCTGACATTTGCCACGTCGTACGTAAGTGCCTTCCCGCATCCTGGGCAAGTTCCGTTGTATCTGCGAATCGTTTCGATAGGCTCCTCCATTTCGGGCCCATCAAAAAGAACAGTATTGCAACTTTTGCACACAGTCAGTTGAGGCAAATCGCCATCACTTTCACAACGAATCACGAGGAAAATGATATGAAGCTTCTAGACATTTTCTCCTTAACAATTGGCGCCATACAATCGCCATCAGTCCTCGAAGCTGACTCATTCGTGATGCGAATACAGTTGGAGGACATTTGAGATCTGACCCTGTGAGAATCGAGGCCCCGTATGAATCACGTCTCTCGAGCAGGGCTTGGCGGAGAGCCTCTCCTTTGCGACTGTGGCAATGATTCCTACTTAAGGCTCAGACAAAGAGGAATAGGACTACTTCGTTCGTCTCCGTCTCTGGGATATTCTACTGTAGCCCAATCTGCAGGAACATGATGTCCTTGACTAGGAAGGTCAAGTGTCATCACGGTCTTATGCAGAAGCTTGGCTTTCCAAGAGAAAAAAACGCGGTCCAGAGCCCATGTTGTTATTCAGGTACGATGGTAGCCCGGGGGAGATTCGAACTCCCGTCGACGGGTGTCTTCTCGTGCGATCGATCCAGAGCCCGTTATCCATGCTCGTGGTCTGACCCACTTTGACCGCTAGATTCGGCAGCCGACTACTTCAGTTGGCCTCGACCGGGCTTCGTCCCGGGCTGGGTAGAAGACGCCGCCAAAAGCCCTTTAAGGGTTTCTGACTGGCAAGCAGGGTCTTCGATCGAAGTGAGTACAATTTGCGACAGTGGGATGCCTTGGGTAGCGTATATTTCACGATACACGGTAACGCGCATCCTTTGTTGGTCAGATATCTTGCGATTTCACCTCGATGGTCCACTGTACGAATGGCTGCCCACTACACCTGTGGTTCTGTTGCATCAGTAGAGCGGCCTTGCTTCGCCTACCGCACAAGTCAGGTTAGAAGTTGTAGGATCTCAATCTATTGAGGGGAAATCGACGAAATCTGTGGGGTGCAATCTTACCGAAAGGCTTAAATACATCCTAGAGGGGCTTCTCCTACGCCTCGGGCCAGAGACGCCGATTCTCGCCTCCGTTCCTACTGAAATGACGCGCATGAATATGATGGCTCTAGTCCACGCCATCGATAAAGAGAGGAGAAAAATGGGTGCTGCGCGAGACCGCGTGAGTTCTGTCAGCCATTGCCCTGAATGTGGAAGTGACCACCTAGTCGAAGACTATGATCAGGGTGAAGTGATCTGCCAAGCATGCGGGCTCGTTCTGACCGATCATGCAATGAGCCGAGGACCTGAATGGAGAGCCTTCACCAAGGAGGAGAAGGACGAACGGGGCAGGGTGGGAATACCGATCTCGTATTCGATTCATGACAAAGGCCTGTCGACAGTTATCGACCGAGTCAATCGCGATGCATACGGTAGGCAGCTTCCCCTTTCCACGAGACTTCAAATGCTAAAGCTCCGGAAATGGCAGATCCGAACACGGGTTCACTCATCAGCAGATAGGAACCTGGCTCAAGCAATGGCAGAACTGGATAGGCTCACTGACAGGCTTCACATCCCTGCGCCTATCAAGGAGAGGGCTGCTGTGGTCTACAGAAAGGCCCTGGACAGCGGGCTGGTGAGAGGAAGGTCGATAGCTGCGATCGCGGCAGCGGCACTGTATGCAGCATGCCGATCTTCCGAAACTCCGCGGACTCTGAAAGAGGTTTCTTCAGCATCACGGATACGAAAGAAAGATGTGGCCAGGTGCTACAGGCTTTTGCTACGTGAACTTGACATCAAGATGCCCGTTGAGGACCCAGTTCGATGTATCTCCAAGATCGCCAACAAAGTGGGCATTGCAACCCAGACTGAGAGAAGAGGAATCAAGATCCTTGAGGACGCAAAAAAGAAAGGAATAGTCGCCGGCAAGGATCCAATGGGACTCGCCGCGGCCGCCCTATACGTGGCGTGTGTTTTGGAAGGAGAAAAGAAGACGCAGAAGGAAATCGCTGAGGTCGCGAACGTCACAGAAGTTACTGTGAGAAACCGCTACAAGGGCTTGAAGGACGCTCTTGGCCTGAACGTCTGACCAATCATACGATCTCTCTTTCTTCTGAACTAGGCCATAAATATGTCAGCGAAGACAAGCGCTCTGACTAAGGGATGCGCATGAGTCCAGATCGACACAAAATTGTCGGTATCCTCGGTGGAATGGGACCTGAGGCCACCATAGACCTTTTCACCAAGATAGTCCGATCCACGCCTGCTTCAAAAGATCAGGACCATCTTCGGATCATAATAGACAATAACCCTCTGATCCCAGATCGACAAGAAGCAATCTTGGAAGGCGGCCCTTCGCCAGCTCGCCTTTTGATTGAAACCGCTAGAAATCTTGAAGCTGCTGGAGCAGACTTTATCGTCGTTCCCTGCAACACCGCTCACTACTGGATTGAGCAAATAAGGAGCGCTGTGAGAATTCCTGTCGTTGACATGATCAAGGAAACCGTCGAACATGTGGCAAGATCGTATCCCTCGCTGAGGACTGTAGGTCTTCTCGCGGCAACTGGAACTGTGAGGTCCGGACTCTATCAGCAGCGCTTTCTGGAAATTGGAATCAGAGCTATCTCACCCTCGGACAGTGATCAAGATGGTCTGATGCAAGCAATCTATGCGGTGAAAGCCGGTGACCTGTCCAAGTCATCTACCGTAGCCATTCGAATAGGTCAGAGACTAGTTGCGGCTGGAGCTGAGGCTGCAATAGCCGGATGCACTGAGATCCCACTCGTCATGAGAGCAGGTGACATCTCAGTTCCAATTGTTGACGCGACCGAGGTACTGGCTAGGCGGACTGTAGAGATTGCTCGGAGGTCACTCGTGCTCTGAGGATGACTTTGCTCGCGAGTCGTCCTCTAACTCTACAATGAAGTGCCCGTGGTATCCGCAGCTCTGGCATAGAAATCTTGTAGGAAAGAGGAATCCAACGACGGTGCCGGATCTCCGGATGCCTGTACTTCCACACTTGGGGCAAACAATTACCTGGCGCTTGCGTCTCCTCATGCTCGCTACCACATTGAGAATGCTTCGCAAGCGTTTCAGCTCCTTGAAGTCGACTCGCCTATCAGTGGACCTCTATGCTGGATGCGGGAAAACCGTAGTCCAGTAGCAGCTTCTTGACCTTGTCTCGATGGTCGCCTTGAAGCATCACTACGCTGTCTTTCACTGTTCCTCCGCACGCACAAACTGCTTTCATCTTCGAAGCCAACTCACCCAAGTTGACACTACGAGCGTCGACACCCTCCACTACGGTCAGATTCTTGCCCCATTTCCGCGTCTCAAGACGAACCTTGACGCGCTGCTGCTCCATGCTGATTGTGCTGCACACACAGAGGTCCTTTGGTAGGCCGCAAATTGCACAAACTTCAGCCATTCTTCTTTTCTTGGGCTCCCCTATGTTTTTCCGGCTCGATACTCTTCTTCCTGAGTATTTAAGGCTACCCTGATAATAAAACAGACACAGCCCGTCTAGGAGCACACACATTTCGAAGAGTTCGCAGATGTGAGACTATCGCTTTGTCACCCGCACTATGCCAGAATTCCCCTCAACTTCAACCCAGTCGCCTGTTCGAATAGCCTCCACAGGGTTACTGTCCAGCCTGTCCACCAGAGGAATCCTCGCCAATACGCATCCACCGATTATTATCGGTTCAGTCTCAATGTTCACGATAGCCGCCGGTGCAGCCCCGTGCTTGCGCAATCCGTATATTACATAGCTTCCAACTGTGCTACCCTTTCCTCTAGGAAAGATGAACACCTTTCCCTGTATGCTATGGCCCTCAAGCTCATGGCCCACCTCAACCACAATGCCGGTTGTCGGGTCGACTCCTCCGAAAAACGAGACAGCTCGCTTGCTTATGATTGCCTCTCCCACGCCTTGTCCGGCAACAACCCTTCTGCCCTTCATTTCCAGCCTAAGAGAGTGCATGTCTAACGCATTCCTCCAAACTCATCAAACGACTCTCCATCCGATTCAGTGACCTTAGGTAATGTGCCGCCTTACACGAATTCGTGACCAGGCCACTCACTCCCATCTCTCTGATGGGCGAAACGACCATGCAAGTGTCGCATATCACCCTGCCGCCTGCTTGCTCGATAGCGGACGCATATCCGCGTCGCTCAGCGATATTCCGAAGATAGCGGGATGTGAAGCACCACAGTCTCTTCGCTGTCTTTCTGCCTGAAACAAGGTTGGCTACTCTCTTGAGCTCTCCCAAACTCAGATGAGGGCATCCTAGACAGACAGTCTCAAACCCATGCTCAGACGAAAGCCTACGGCTAACCTGCAGGAGCTCTTCCTTGTCCACGGCAATCGTCTCATGTTCTCTCCCTCGATCAGCCTTCCTCCGCATCGAAAACATCGGAACTGATCCGGACGCCGCCATACTTGCGCCAAGCGCCTTCAATTGGTCGCGTGATGGGGCCTTGTGGATACCATCGATTCTAGGAAGATGTGATCCAACAGTCTCGCCAATCCAATACCCAAGTAGACTATAGTCGAGGTCACTCTCCAGCTTGCACTTTACCTTGACCCGATGCGTGGGTACCCTTTCCTCGTCCAGGTGCATTCCGAAGAGCGGCGACAAGCCCAATATTGAACTTGCCAACGCAGTCGGCCCGCCTTCCCTATTCGTATAGGCACCTAGGACCGAGTTGGCAAATATGACCGCTGAAGATTCTGCCCAGGCTACGTGCTCTCTGTTGAGCGCTTCACCATTCGCTTGGTAAGGTATGCAAGTGCATGTGGTCTCGATCTTCATCCTGCTGAAGTATTGCATTATTTCGAGCTGTTTCTGAGCGAATTCGACGGGAACTCCCAGCTCACGCCATCGGGCAAGATCCATTCCTGCTGGATTCAACATCGCCTTAACGGTCGCTACCGCTCCTTCTGAGCTGAACTCCCTTAGAAACTCAAGGCCCGGTTCTCCAATCGTTTTGTAAGAAACACCAGATATCTGAGCACTACGAACCTTGATCATCCGCCGAGCATCGTATGCATCGCCGATCGCCACAAGAAGGCGCATTGCAAGGGCCTTCGTCTCCCCTTCGTCACCCTCGAGAATTCGCTCCTCCTTCTTTGTTAGGAACACGCAGATGTCTCCGGTTACTCTGGTATCCGTGCCCTTTGGAACTTCTCTCTGCTCTTTAGGAAGGATATCGTTGCGTCTAACCCCATCTTCGCGCCAATCAGTGTTTCTTGATCTGACGAAGGATCGAGCGATGACGAGCGAACATTGTCGACGGTCACGAGGCCTTTGTCTGATCTGAATCTCGTTGCAATCGCCCACTCGACCTCACTCGGATCGTTCACATCAATGTCTGCGTCTACTATGACCACATGCTTGAGCGATGGGTGAGCGCCAAAAGCGGCCAGAATTGCGCTCTTTCCATCTCCCTCAGTCTGCTTATCCACTGACAAGACGGCGTGGAGCCATCCGCATCCTGCTGGTGTGAGGGAGACGGACTTCAACCCTGGGATCGTCGCCCTCACTGCATTCCATATTCGAGCCTCGTAGGGAAGTCCCATTAGCAGCTTGTGTTCAGCGCCGGCTGGCAATAGGGCCTGGAAGATGAAGTCTCGTCTGTGCATCATGCTTACGATCTCGACGATAGGCTGTTTTCGTACTACGTCGTAGGTTCCTGTTAGGTCAACGAATGGGCCCTCGTCGACTTCTCTATCTAGAAGTATCCTTCCTTCTAGAACGACTTCGGCGTCAGCTGGTGCGTTCGCTGTCACATTCCTGCACTGGATTAGTGTCAAACGGCCTTCCATCAGTGAGTTTGCGACTCCGAATTCACTTACACCAAAAGGAGCAGGTGATGAAGCAGCTATGAGCAGCGACGGATGGAGTCCAACAGAAATAGCTACATCCAGGACTTTCTTGCCCTCCCGTCTCGCAAGCTCGCACAGTCGATACAGGTGTCTCGGAACTATCCGTATTGCCAAGTGCCTGTCATCGAGAACCATCATTCTATGTATTGACACGTTCTCTATCCTCATGTCAGGTGACATCGCCGAAACGATAGCTGAAGTCAGATAGGGAGCTGGGTCCTTCTCATAGTGGGTTAGAATGGGTAATTTGCTGAGTTTCGGCTCAGCCTGGGTTTCGGCAACTGGGCCATCACTTCTAACGTCAGGAGGCAGCGGTGATCCTATTGACCTAGTGATCCTGTCGAAGACGTCTCCCTCGGCGAATCCAAGAACCGATGCCAAGCGTTTCTTTGTGGCACACATACCTGCCACCACCTTGTTACGGAAGCCGTCAACGTTCTCGAACAGCAGAGCCGGTCCACCGTCAAACTCCATCATTGATCTGGCGATTCCGTAGACTATTCTGACCGGCTCAGTGACTCTTCTGACCTCGCTGAGCACCTCCAACTTCTCGAGGGTTTCTCTAAGATCCATCTTCGTTCCCCAAGCCCTCCTATCGCCTCTGTCACATGCTTGAGGCATGTTCTCAATTTCCTATTTGAAAGCGTTCCTCTTCCGTCACATGGCAGTTGCAAAAAGAGATTTCAAGTTCGACGGCATCGAGTAGTTCGACCTGTGCATCAAGGTGATCCTGTGAGCATGCCTGCTAGACCCAGGGTATCTCTGGTTTCTTCAGAAGTCCGTATGCTAGAGCTGTCGTTCCTACCACTGCTAAGGACATGCCAATGTAGGTCACAGTGTAGTCCGTAAAGAGTTCTTTGCTGATCTTGACATACTGATACCGTACGCTCAGCAAGACACTCTTCTTGACTGCTGAGTAGTAGTTATCGAAGACGAAATAGTAGGTGTCGTTTCTCGGAGTCGTGAAGCTGAAGTTGAACTTCGCTTCCGTTTGAAGCAACTTAACAGTATACTGTACCCCTGGCTGTCGTTGCCTCCAACTCTGGAAGTTTGCGCTATCTAATACTAGGAAGTCGATGCTGCCTGGCTGGCCTGTGACTTCGCTGGAAACTATGCCGTTACCCACAACGAGTGTCGTTGCCTCAAACCGAAAATCGTGCGCCCAGAAAGATTCGTTCTTCACATCTCTGCCGACTTGGAAGGTGTCCGTCACAGTTCTAGGGACGTCCTTTAGGTACGTTCGACCCCCGTACAGTGATGCAATGAAGCCCAGCAGAATCAGAACCAGTCCTGCTATCGAGGGCTTCGCTTGCAAGCTCTTCACCAATATCCCGTCTATTATGGCCTAAAGGCCTAAAATGCCTTCGCTTGATCTCGATTTTCCCTTGCGTCACCTTAGGCCCTGCTTTGACATGAGCCTACGAAAGTACGATGACAGATATGCATAAGACATATGCGAAGGCAAATGCTCATGAATATCACATTACATGCAGGCGCCGTCGGAGTTGCGAATCATCGCGGATTTGCATATTCACTCTAGATTCAGTCGAGCCACTAGCATGAACATGAACATTCAGGAAATCTCAACCTACGCCCAACTCAAAGGCCTGGGGCTTGTCGGAACTGGAGATTTTACCCACCCAGACTGGAACAGGGAGTTGAAACAGGAATTGGAGCAAGTGGAAGACTCAGGGATATTTCATCCAAGGAATCTCAAGTCCCATGTCCGCTTTGTAATAAGCGGCGAGGTTTGCACAGTGTTTGTTTCGGGCAGTAAGTCAAGGAGGATTCATCATGTCTTAATGGCTCCGAACTTTGAAGTCGCGGATCAAATCAATGACAGGCTCAGGAACTTCGGCGACCTTACCGCAGACGGGCGGCCAGTACTCTCGATGCGTGCTTCAGAGCTTGTAGAAGAAGCAACATCGGTATCAAGCGAAGTCTTCATCTTCCCGGCACATGTCTGGACACCTTGGTTCAGCTTATTCGGCGCGATAGGCGGTTTCGATTCTGTTGAGGAATGCTACGAGGATCAATCTGGCAAGATTCATACCATTGAGACAGGACTGTCCTCAGATCCGCCAATGAATTGGCGCCTCAGCGCTCTTGATCGTTTCGCCATCATCTCGAACAGTGATTCTCATAGTGCTTGGCCATGGCGGATCGGCAGAGAAGCTACGGCAGTTGATCTACAGGAAATGTCATATTCGGAATTAGTGTCTGCGGTATCATCCCGAAAGTCTTCCTCGATAGAACTTACGATTGAAACTGACCCTGCTTACGGAAAGTATCATTGGAGCGGGCACCGGAAGTGCGGGATCTCTATGGCTGCTGAAGATGCAAGGAGGGTCCGCAACATATGCCCCAAATGCAGGTTGAGGCTGACAAAAGGGGTCGACCTACGAGTCGAAGAACTTGCAGACAGGCCTGTCGGATTTGTTCCTAGTGTGGGGTGCACAACATTCATACATCTGCTTCCTCTTCATGAAGTAATCGCTGCGGCGACAGGAAAAGATGAACCGTCGGCGATTTCAGTCTGGGAAATATACAATCTGCTCCTCCAAAAGTTCGGAACAGAGTTCAACGTAATGCTCAAAGCACAAGAGAAAGACCTGGCGGAGGCAAGCAATTCCGCAATTGCAGGTGTAATAGTGAGATTGCGAAACAATTCGCTGACTGTTACGCCCGGATACGACGGAGTGTATGGGAAAATCAACCTAGCGGCTGATAAGTCAAGCATCTCTGACACAGCGGTTGCCAGGAAGTTCCGTCTTGAAGATTATTTGTAGCAGGATTCGTAATGTCTTTGAAAGTCTAGGACAGAACACGGTCATGCGATATGGATCAGTGAATAGTTGCGTTGGCACCAAACGAGTATCTAGCGGTTCTCTGTGGACGGCGCACCCTGATGATGTTCGTTTGTGTAGCCCTGAGGTTACCCTTTGCAAGTTGGGGGGGTTAGTGATGGGCTGGTAGCTTCAACCTTCCAATTGAATAGCTATTGGCTCGTCAGTTCTTAACGGTGCCAGGGCCGGTTTGGTCGCAGTCTCTGCCACTGGTTTCTCCATCTTTTCCGCGATTCGTGTTATGTCCTTCTTTTCTTCGATCAGGGGCTTCAGGTTCGGTTCTATCGCCTCGCAGGCGATACTAAGTGCCTTGTCATCGATTATGCCAGCCTTGTACTCCATCTTTACATTAACCAGGAATCTTATCAGCTCGTCGACTTGGTGATCGATCTGTCCCATCCTCTTTTTCAGGCCTTCCGCCAGCTCCTCCTTTCTTCGTCTCAGCTCTGCCAATGTTGCTCCTTGCTTTCTGCGAAGTTCTTCATAGATGTTTGCTGGTATTTGTTGATCTTTCAGCAGTTCACCCAACGCCTGAATCCTTCGGGCGACACGATCCAGTTCCTTTTGAATCAGCTCTGATGACACTTTCCAGTTCGGGATAAGGACGACGGCGTCTCTGTCGATCACAATGTTCTCGCAAGAGTATTGTCCCAGGTTTCCGCTTCCCTGTTCGACCTGAAGTGCCTTAAGCTCGCCAAAGTCGTCAATGCAAAGGCCTATGATCCTTCCAATTCTTCTGCCGTAGGTATCTCTGAGATCTCGGCCGAGAAAGTTTTTCAGCTCCTCTTCAGAGACATATGACAAACATTTTCCACCTCCTGTCTTTTTTTGGAACTCTCAAAGCGGACGGAAAGTTGTCTCCTCAGGTGTCGTGCTTGGCAGCTCAGGGAACTTCTCCTTCACCTGCTGCTCGGCAAAGGCAGCTGCCTCTTCCAATATCTTCTTCGCTTCTCCCGTGGGCTGGTCTCCTGTGGAAACAGCGCCTGTTGCTTCTCCAATGTCAAGAACCATCGATGAAAGTGATTCGTCTATTTCAGCGAGCTTGAGAGAGACGTCAGGCAGAACATGACTCAGCCCGGATCGAACAGTTGCCACGACGCGCTTCAACGAAGACATGTTGTAGGCAATGTCTCCAAACTCCCTAACCGCTTCTAGTCTAAGTACGACTCTTTCTAGTGCAAATTGGCTGTTCAAGGACACTTTGGCAATTCTACGGATCTGCGCACACTCCTCGGCATAGATCTTGGCTCGCGAGAAGGCGCTATGCTTAACGGCCTCTACACACTTGTCATATAGAGACTTGTCACGGGCCTGAAGTTCAGCTGTTGCTCTCTCCAGTCTTTGCAGTTGTATGCGGAGCTTATGCTGTGTTTCTGTAAGCCGCCGTCTCATCGGCGTAGGCGATACGGCTTCCCTCAACTTGTCCTTTAGTGATATTCGTTCACGGAACATGATCAAGCCTCCTGCAATTGGCAAGTCACCAAGAATCTAGGTCTCATAATAGGGATCTCGCGGCTCGCCATTCTCGCCACATTCAAACTGTTCGTGGCCATCAAGATAGTCCCTTTGTGGAGATAGTGGATCCCTCTGAGTAGGGGGGTCAATATGTTGACAGCTGAGCTGTCAAGGCCCCCAGTTGGCTCATCCATCAAGAGTAGCGTTGGCTCTGTTACCAGAGCCCGGGCAATGGCGACTTTACGTCGCTCCCCCACACTCAGCGTAGCTGGGCCAACAGAAGACTTCTGCGTGAGCCCAAAGAAGTCAACGACCTCCTGGGTCCTACGTTTCCGTTCAGATTCGTCTATCCCTTGAATAACCAGAGGAAGTTCTATGTTTTGGAAGACGTTAACGTTAGCTAACAACCGCGATCCCTGAAAGACTACACCCATACTCTGCCCCCTGAATTCTGTCAGGCTGTCATCATCCATTGTTGTCACATCTCTTTCTAGCAGACTAACACTTCCCTGCGTAGGCTTTTCCAAGCCAGCGATTATATTCACAAGAGTCGTCTTTCCAACTCCAGTCGGTCCAGTGATCGCTGCGAACTCGCCCTCTGCAACCTCGGCGCAAAGACCGTTAAACAGAGAGATCTTCCCAAATTCTGTTTCGAATATCTTCGTTAGTCCTTCAACTCTTAGAATAGGTCTGTCACTATTCATTGTCGCAAGATCTCCCCGATTTTGAGATATGATAGTTTCCTCGCTGCGACTGCACCTCCACCGAAAGATGAGAAGAGTGACACTGCCACAGCAGATCCTATTATCTCAACAGACAAGAGCGAACATTCAGCCGCTAGCATCGCAGTGCAAATTCCGATCGCCACGCCCAGCACGCATCCTCCGACGGCTAAATGGGCTATACGCTGCAAGAAGGCACGCAACAGACTTGACTTCTTGGCACCCAAAGCTCTCAGGATAGCTACCTCTCTCCTTTTTGAGGACATCTCAAGAGACACCACAAACATTACAACGAGAAAGACGCCTAGAAAGAGACCACCGGCGGACAAAGCCAACGAGAACCAACTTATTGAGAGACTGGACCCGAGAATCACGGCTGCCGCAGTCGATACGGCGATTTCAGTTGCTGCCAGAAGCTCAGATCTTGTGAACGATGCGAACAAGTATCGGCTTGCATTCATGTCTGATCCTCTCTCCAGACAACAGCATTTCTTCTTTCGTCGACCTCGTGGGCCAGTATCCTAAGGAATTCGGGTACCTGGCCGTACTCGTAGCTCTTGATCACAGATCCAGTGTACTCAATCCTGATGTCCAGTTCCTTCATCTTTGAAATGATCATTTCCACATCTGACTTGTTCTTGCCAATGAAAAACACAAGCGTTTCCGGAGCACCGAGAAAACTGGTGACTCTCACTGCTTGGGGTATGGTGGCAATTTGTTTCAATACTCTATCGCGGTCAGAACGGTTGCCAATGCTTCCCGCGACGTAGACCTGCTCTGGTAGGCCCAGTTTCTCATAATCCAGATCGACGATGTATCCTTTGATGACGCCTAGTTGCCTTAGCTTGTTAACCCGGTATGCCACGACGTTTGGATGCAGGCCGAGCTTCCTTCCTATCTCGACAAATGAAGCCCTTGCGTTTGCGCTAAGTTCTGCAAGTATCCTCAAATCAGTTGCGTCGAGACTGGACATTGGGATCATCTCTAACTTGCAAGGAAGTCCTGTGACCATCTCTGGAACCTGACGAGGCTTTGCTCGGATACTGTTCTCCCGCATGACGAAACTGCCTCCAGAAAATCAGCCATCGCGATTTCTCTGGGCTTTGCTGTCGGATCAGTGTCCGCGTGAATCTCGAAGAACTCTCGGACAACTTTCATTTGGACTGCTTGGAATATGTCCCTGATGTCGCTTCCAGTTCGTTCTTCTGTCAGACGTGCTAGCTCATTGAAATCGACATCCTTTGCGATTGCCAGATTCCTAGAGTAAATGTGAAACATTTCAAGTCTTGAGTCGGCATCTGGAAGCGGGACGTAGATTCTCTTTTGAAATCTTCTTATGAAGGCTTCATCCAACGCCCACGGCTTATTGGTGGCCCCGATCACATAGACAGGTGATTGCTTCTTCTTGTCCACAATGCCATCCATCTCCTTTAGGAACTGGTTCCTGGCTCTGACTTCTCCGCCCACTTCGTGGCTTCTGACACCCATTATGGAATCCAGTTCATCGATGAAAATGATGACGGGTGTGCCTTCCTTGGCGGCGGCTCTGGCATCCAGAAACAGCTTTGCAACGTTCTTCTCGGATTCACCTAGCCACTTCGACACTATTGATGGCGAGTCGATACAGTAAAACGTGGCATCAATCTCGGTCGCTATCGCCGCAGCCAGCATTGTCTTTCCACAGCCAGGCGGGCCATAGAAGAGGATTCCTTTAGCCCATCCAAGAGGAAAAAGATCGGGTCTTCTTGACGGGTATATTATCGATTCCTCGATTGCTCTTTTGGCTTCGTGGAGATCCGCGATGTCCTCCCACTTCACGTTAGGTTTCTCAATGACTGGAGCCCGTTCCGTTCGGTAGTCAACTTGCCGGATTCGATCTGCGAGTAAGGAATCATTGCCCCGCTGAAGGTCGAGGATTCTTGCACCATACAGTTGGGCCTTCTCTGCATAAACTCTGTTCTGAGGCGTCCCAGGGTACAGCTCGCACAGCTTAAGAAGAATCTCGACTGCTCTCTGATACTTGGCGACAGCCATTCCTCTCGATCCTTGCTTGTCTAGACTCACGGCCTCAGCTACGTTCTTCGTAGCCAGTCTCTCCAGATCTTCATATGCCATGTGTCTCACCAGACGCCTTGTCTTCTGGAGGCTGACCGAGCTGGCCGTATTGTCGGAGTACTATCTTTCCTTCTTTGCAAAGCAACTGCACAGCTTTCACTATGTCGTCTCTCTGAAATCCCAATGTCCTGGCGCACTCTGTAAGGTTCAGCTTCCCCCCGTACCCGACGTGATCATTGATATACGCATATACGCGAGAAGGCAACTCCTGAACTTCAGGATCCGGGCTTTCTATGGCTCCTTCGGATTCCAGTGCTACCTCGTTCGTTGTGGACGGGGCGCTAGGGAACGACATTGTCTCAGCAAGATCTACGCTCTCAAATTCCTGCGTTGTCTCCTGCTTCCTTTCTGCTGAGGGGAGCTCCGGGAATTGCTTTCTTATCTGCTCCTCGGCATAGACGCTGGATTCCTCGAAGATCCTCTTTGCTTCTTCATCTCGCAGGACCATCTCGCTGTCTGTCTGCTGTATTACCCCAGTTTCCTTGACAGTGTCGTCAAGGAGGGAGTGCACCGCGTCAAGCTCGCTTGCGACCTCAGGGATTACTCCTTCGATCTTTCCTCTTGTCTCGTTCACGACGCTCACTACAGGTAGCATCTGAACCAAGATCTCTCCTAGTTGCTCCACCGTTTGAAGTCGAATAATCGCTCTTTCCAATGCGATTTCGCTTTCAAGAACTATCTTCGCCATTTTTCTGATTTCAGCACACTCAGAGGCATACAGCTGCGCATGAGGCAAGTCTTTGGAAAGCTGGGCTGCAACACACTTCTGAAACATGTTGCGATCTTTCTGCTGGAGTCTGAGAACTGTGTCCTGCAATTTCTGATATTGAACGCTAAGCCGATGCAAGGCATACAGAACCCTCTCTCTGAGAGGTTTCTTCTTGCCTCGGATTCGTTCAACGAAGGACGAGATGGCAGGCTACCTCTCAAAGGTTCGGCGCGCCTACGTACTTCGGAAGAAAGGGCTTGCCGGCGCTCGAAAGAGTCTCCTGAAGAAGCATGTTGCTAGCAGGCATCTGCCGAGGCTGATCGCAAAGACGTGAGCCAAGTGCAGAAGCATCCTGCAATATCTCGTCCACATCACGTCTTGCGGAGAAGGCCCGGCTAAGCCCTTTCTCGATAGAGTCTGTGGCTATCTTGTATGCTTGGGGATCAATTTCTCCCGCGGCCAGTTGCATCTTGTTGTTTGCGAGGAATGTCTCGAGTTCTCTGATCTGCTGATCGAGTCGAGTACTGACCAATGCAAGCTTCTTGGTGAGGGCAACTCTTCTTGTTTCAAGCTCGTTCAGGTTGGAGTCATGATTTCTTCGAAAATCTTCGTAGATCTCGGGTTGAATATCACCTTGCCTGTGGAGGTCTGATAGCGCTCTTAGCCGTCGCAAGGCCAGGTCAAGCTCAGTCTTCAAGCTGTCAGCTTCTAGTTTCCATTCATCCAGGAGTGTGATGCCCTTCTCGTTGACGGCGATCTGAGATGGGGGGCAGTTCAGGAATTGCCCGTTGCCAAGCTCAACTTCGACAGAGGTGACTTTGTTCCTAACATCGGTTGAGATTCCGACTATTCTTCCGACCGTTGCGCCGTAGTTGTCCAAGACGGATCGGCCCAGAAGGTCCTTCGCGACATCCATGTGCAAATTCATCTTCGCGCAATCCTCCCCTCTTTGCGGGGTTCCGGTTCCTACAGGAAGGGTTGCGATGAACGTTCTTGATCCGTTTGTACCAATGTAGGAGGCGGCAGCTCAGGGAACTTCTCTTTCATTCTTTGCTCAGCAATTGCGCTGGCTTCAGTAAGGATCTTCTGTGCTTCCTGACTTGTGACCTCTGGCGTTTGTGAGGTGCCCGTGGCCTCCCCGGCTTCGATGACGATGTCATTCAGCGTTTCTCCGACCAATCCCAGCTCGTAGGATACCTCCGGCATTACTCCTGAGATCTGCGTCCTTAAGGAGTGAATAACGTTTGCAACCGGTGCCATTTGGAACGCTATGTCTCCGAATTCCTGAACAGCCTCTAATCTGAACATTGCCCGTTCTATGGCAAGTTGACATTGGAGAGTGACTTTTGCGATCTTTCTTATCTCAGCGCATTCTTCTGCGTACATTGACGCCCTCGCGTTGTCCTTTCCTATCTGTGCGTCAACGCATTTCTTGAATAGCTCCTTGTCCCTTTGCTGCATTCTGAGACTGGCAAGCTCTAGCTTGTTCTGCTGTGTCTTGAGCCTGAACACAGCAGCAGTTAGCCTGTCTCGCATGGGCTTGTCTGATAGGCGAATCTTGCTCTCGATTCGGTTGATTAGCGTCTCTCTATCATTTCTCTCCCAATTCTTGATCATAAGGTCTGCCTTCCTGGGTTCCATTCTTGTGCAGAGCACAAGTCGAGTTGTGATCCAACCATCAGCCTTGCGAAGCCTTTCAAAGTTAGTATAAGAAATATGTTAAAAACAAGATTTGAGCTAAATCGAGTTTCTCACGTTCCATTCCGACGTAACGAAGAGTCTCGACATTGTGAAGCAGACTGCTTTCTTCGTATCATGAACGTCAGCTAAGGACTCTTGCCACTGCTTAAATACCTCTCCATGGTCACCATGGGTAACTCAGGCCTTCTGCACATAGCCAAGAAGAATGATACGCTGACCATACCCAGACGTCATTCCTGCCCGCAATTATGGTAAGGCTTAAGACAAGAGCCCGCCATTAGAGGGGGGATTTCGGCAAAGCATCTGCGTGCTTTGGAATGCGGAGGTGAACAACGAATGAGCGAAAACACGGTGCCTTCGGAAACGGAAAGACGAGCAAGGCCAAGAGAGCCAATTCCTCCTGACACGATCTTTGTCGGCAAGAAGCCCGTAATGAGCTATTGCACTGCTGTGATGATGCACTTCCAGACAGGTGCCAAAGAGCTCACGGTGAAGGCAAGAGGACGAGCTATAAGCAGAGCAGTAGACGTTGTGGAGGTTGTGTCTCGAAGGTTCTTTGCAGGGAAGCTAAATGTCAAGGACATAACGATAGGAACGGAGGCCGTTGGCGAAGGCGACGACATTAGAAATGTGTCAACAATAGAGATCAGGGTGCAGAAGCTGGACTAGGCGGAACCACTGGGCATCTTTTTTGTCCCCCAATTCTTAAGGAAGTTTGTTAGTGTAAATCAACCAGATGCAAAATACCGATGACTCGACCCTAGGTATGCAAAAGGACAGGAGAGCTTTCTGGAATCCTGGCATCCATTGGGAGATTGGCTCAGAGAATGCACTGTCGAGCGATTGCTATCCAATAGTCGTCCCTCTTAGCGTCTCATTTGGGTTTGCGAAATCAACGTTCTTTGTGATCCTTGCATCTCTGAGTCTTATAGGCGCCGACGCGGACGGTACGCTTCCCTGAGGAGCAAACCGCTGATCAGGAAAGGAGAGCTATTGGACGTGACTTCATCATGCCAAGATCCATTCAAGTAAGAACAAGGATGTCATTCTTAAAAGCCCACTTAACCTATTGTGATGGATTGGTGGTTGGATGGATCGTGTCCCTACTGGCATAGACGGCCTCGACGAGCTTCTAGGGGGAGGCATCCCGAAGGGGAGATGCATCTTGGTAGTCGGTAGCCCAGGTTCTGGAAAAACCACTCTAGCCATGCAGTTTCTCCGCAACGGGACCACGCGTGAGGAGAGAGGCTTGTACGTCACTATGGACGAATCACCAGACCAGATCAAAGAGAACCTTTCAGCCTTTCGCTGGGACCTTGACAAGCTGGAGCGAGAAGGGAAACTCTTCTTCATAGACGCGACACCAATGCGACGTGTCAGGACTAGAATGGCCGATTTCACCGAGCAGAATGTATTGCCCAGCGTAACAGTGCTTTTTCCGGAGCTGACCTTGAAGGATCTGATCCGAACCGTGGGCAGAGTCGTAGATGAAGAGAAGATCCAGAGGATAGTTGTTGATCCCGTTACGTCAATCATGCTAAGATACGAGAAGCCTTCAAACAGAAGAAGAGCAATGTTAATGCTCTTTGATGCCCTAGCGTCGACCGGCTGCTCCTCTTTTGTCACAACAGAGCTCAGAACAGCGATGCTATACAGAAGCTTTCAGATTGAGGAGTTTCTATCCCAAGGAGTCATATTGCTTCACTCACGCCTCCACGAAGGCAACGTTGTCAGAGCAATCCAGATAGAGAAGATGAGGGGGATTTCACACGATATGCAGTGGAGGCCATATCAGATTGCTGCGGGAGGCATCGAGGTGTTTCCACGAGATCGTGTGTTCCGCTAGGATGCAGTTCCCCTGAAATGCTGCTATCTGCCAACGTGAAAAACAATACCTTCAGGAGCCTCGATAGAGAATTCCACCCATCTATAGGAATGCTTTCTGCCACGAATCTTCTTTACTCTCAATCGTCTGCAGGAGATTCCTTTTTTCTCGAATGTCTCCAACTCAATGATGCAATCCGATAATCCTTCCAGCCTAGACAGAGTGTCGCTGTCTAGACCGGTCCCGACAGAAAAATAAAGGCTTCCTCCTTGTCCCTTGATTCTGGCCCCAATAGAGTGCACAAAAGTCATTATTGGATCTGGCTTCAGCGAGGTGAAGAGTGGAGCCATAGAATCGAAGAAGAATGTTGTGCCTTTTCCAAGGGCGCTAGATGCACTTGAAATCTGCATTCCCAGACCCGTCAGGTCGGTAACAACCTGAACACTATATTTCTCAGATGATGGCCGTCCCGCTGTGCCCGAATAGCAATCAATGAACGCAAGTTGCTTGCCCTCGAATCTAGAGACATCCAAGCCCAGCCGCTTCATATCATTCGTAATCTTCTTCGGAAAATCGTTGTTTGTGACGAATACACATGTCCTCCCCATGTTGAGCTGATCATACATCAGCTTTTGCATAAGCACGGTCTTCCCTGATCCAGGGTTTCCCATAATCATGATGGCTCCCTCGGCAGGTATCTCTTCGCCAAGAAGCTCGTTCAAGAACTCAAAGGGAACTCTTTGAGTTTTCTGTCTACGTTTTGAAAATAGCAACACAGACGCAGCTAGGATCCCAGCAAGGGTCACCGTGCCATAATAGAACCACGCGGGAACAACCTGTAAGCTCACAGTATATCTTGTAGGTTCGGATAGAATGATGCTTCTTGTGACATGCTGGAATGAATCGTAGTCTAGTACAAGAACATAATCCCCCTTAGGGATCTGTAAAAAGACTAATAGTCCATCGAATCGAGTTCTGTTGGACGCTATAGTCCTTTCCGCTGCAATCAGATCAACCCTTGCTTGCGATAAGGGCAATCCAAAAAAATCTTGAACAGCAATCGTCAGATCATATACTTCGCACTTAAGGACCAGTTGCATATCATCCATGAGATTGATGCCTCGCGTTTCGTTGACAACGCTTCCTTTCCAGTAGACCCGTATGCCGTAAGGGCCGGTGCCTTCGGTTGAAGGAAGAAGTGCCACAACAGAACCTGCGACATCTGTAATCCCGGTCCAGACCCTTGTCTCGTTCTGAGTCACGGTAATATTCGCACCTTTCACTTCCCTGTCGAGAAAGTCTCTCGTGACTAGGTTCATTGCATGGTAGTACCTTTCGACGAAGGGAATCGCCAAGTGACTCGGCGTACGATTGTCGTCCCAGTGGAGATAGACAGAAGACTTTGTGCTCTTGACAACAATCTGCAAGACCAACATTGACCTTGCAGCGATTGTTCGAATGATCGGCCCGACTGCGAATACGTGGGGTTGCTCCTTCAATGTAGACTCCACCAGCACTGGGGCCTCAATTCCACACACGTGAAGAGATCTCCCCTCATCTGTAAGTTCCACAAGGGTTGCATTGATTATGGCAATGCCAGAACTGGCGGCTCTAAGCCAAAGCCTGAACGTCACCGTACCGCCTATCCTTGCAAGTCGACCAAGTGGCGGATGAAGAATAAAGGCTGCTGTTTCTGTCACTAATGACCATCTTTGGACGCCGTACGGTGGATCTGTGCTGAGGATTCTTCCCCAGGGCAGTCCTCCAACGTATCCTGTATGAAGGTAGAAAACGGTGGGCTCAGTTGACACGTTCTCTGAAAACGACTCAGGCATCAATAGCATCGAATAGGCTGCGCACAAAGCGATAACACAGAACATGTACTTCAGCTTCATTCTATGTCTCATCATATAGGTCACCCTGCGCGCTCAAGAACGGCAGCGTATTTCCGACCCTAGTTCCCTCAGCGGAGTCTCTTGTAGCTCGCCTGGCATAAATCAAATCTTCTGTCTTGACCACGATCAGCAAAAACAGAACTGCCCACACCATGAACAATATCTCTCCGGCAGACTCATGGAAAGCTATCGCTCTGGCAACTCCTTCAGTTGCCACGTAGTAGGACACAAGGTAGATTCGGAACACATTCAGTGAAAATGTTCCTAGAGCTCCGACCGCCGAATACATGACCTTCCTCTTTCGTGGAGCATCAATCTTAGCGACTAGTACAGAGATGATCATAAAGAAGATTATCATGCTGTGAACACCCACACAAGGCCAGAAGAAATCTAGTGCTCCCTTGAACCATTGTACGCCCTCTCTTGTTACGAAAATGAAGAGTCTCGATGACCCAGAATCCCAGATGGCTCTTATCCCTGAGAGTCCAAGAAGAGACACATCTATCGGTACGATCACATACACAACAGCCTGAAGAGGGCCCAGTGAAGCATATGGGAAGGTGGCATCGAGAAAGAATATCATCGCCATACCAAGTAGATACGCTACGGGAGTTATCATGCCAACAAGCCTGGAAGGCCCGTAGGCAGAAAGGAAGATAGCCAAGAGATACGCGACAAAAACTAGGTGCTCCCACATCGATACCCAACTGAACATCTTTGGCATCTCAGGCAATCCGAGCAGTACGCCCGTCCTGGCAATCGTATCGTTGAAGCCCATAAAGAAGACCGCAACATAATACAGCGCAAGGAACGAAACTGCCAAAAGCCATGTCATCAAGACCTTCCTGTCCAATCGTCTGTGAAACTCCCTTCGTCCATCATACCACTCCAGAACCACAAAGAATGCAGCGAATAGGAGGCCGCTACGTCCTTCATTCCAGCCCGAAATGAAACTGGCCGGGGCGGCCATCCACAAAACCGCAACGGGAGTTAGGATCATCAAAAGAAACTCGATCCCGCCTGGCAAGGTCACATTTACCTTCCTAGAATGTCTGCTCACATCACGGCAGACGGAACGAACTACAGGCATTCTTCCTCGCTCTTCTCACCGAAGGTATCGTCTGTCTAATTAGGATCTAGCCGTCACCGGGAACACATAATCACGCGCTGCAAGAAACGTTTCTGAGGCCTTTCCAATCAAATCAATCTAACGTACCTGCTGTTTCAGCTCCTCCCTCTCTTTCTCGCTTTCTATCCTCCTAACGTAGTCTATTGTAAAACATGAGAGGGCAAAGATCAAGACGACAAGCTTTCCAGAAAACACCACATTTATGGGATAAGGATTGTTGGGCCAAGGATTAACAATGACATCCGGATTCTGCAAGCCCTGAACTGCCAGAGCCGCAGACCAGAGAACAATGTGGTAGACTATCTCAAACCCGCTGCCCATCGCGAACAGCCAAGCAGACACGTACACAATGCTCCTAACTAGAGAGGGCATTTGCATGAATCGTCTCCTTGCAGATGTAGAGATAAGTCCGAAAGCGTAAGACAGAAAGAACAGAAAAGTGAAAAGCGTCATGGGCTTCATGTATATTCCGGGAAGGACATAGACCTCCACGGAAACAAGGGCGTCTCCTACAATGTACGGCGGCGTTGCCTTCAAGGTGTTTGCCAAAAGTACGGCAATCGCGGCGGTTCCAGAAAGCCAAGAGAGAGTGTTCATAAGATACCGTTCTGAGACAATCGCCCGGAGTGTGCTTGAAATCCCGTGTGCCAGGACAACCCTTTCATGCTCGTCGCCGAGATCTGAGGCTCCCAAGATCATCTGCCTTATTGCAAGTTCATTACCAATGCGATATTAATGCTTGGTGGAATACACAGCGAAAGCTCATGGCCTGACTCCAATCGATCATGTAACATCATCCATGCGACTTTGATATCCTGAAAGAACCCTTCTCACCGTTCTGCTCATGTACGGTTCTCGTGTTCAAAGCATAGTATGAGTGCTTCCGCGACCATTACTGGTACCCAATACATGAAGTAGTTCTGGAGAGCCCTATAGGAGAACCACATCGTCACAGCCGGAAAGATCCAAATCAGATGTTTCAACTTGTCAAAGTACACAAAGTAGTTCGCTACAAGCGTTAGAAAGATTGCAGCCGTGGTTCCTATGTAGAACATCGGCGGCAGAGCTGCGATCCCGGCCTGTGTCAACATTGATAGCCCTTGGCTGAGAATTACTAGCCCACTATAGGCCGGTGTCAGTATACCTGAGAGCCATGCGCCCGGATCCTTAAAGATAAATAGAAGATTCGGCACAGCGAAGGCGAATGCAGTTGCTCCCACAAACTTGAGCACGTTTGAAGTTCGCACTATCAGGCTCCCCTTCTTGAGATTGAACATCCTTATGAGTACGAACGGAGCGACGATCCAAGGTTGCTGCTTCATGGCACCTGCAACTCCGTAGAAGATACCGCTTCGAAATGGATCGTGCATAGAGAAGGCGGCACACACCATAGGGAAAACCCATAAGAAGTCTGTGACTGATCCAGCATTGAAGTCAATCGCGAGATCTGCGCTCACAAATATGGGCAAGAGCACAATCGGTCTCAGCTCTCTAGGCGCTTTGTAGTAGAGAGTGGCCGCCGTGGCTATTTCGAACAGAAAAAGAACCCATCTCATGTCATTAAGTCCAGCAGCAACGAACGGTACGAAAACAAGGAAGTGAAGTGCCGGATAGGCCAGGTTCGTCGATATGTCTCCTGAAGGTGTTAACGTTATGTAGAGTGGGTCGACCTTGAATTCACGCAAAGCATCTTGCAGGTCAAGTGGGTAAGGATTCAGCCCTTTCTCAACGAAGATATCGGCGGCGTAATGGCTGAACGCCAATGCGTCGGTTCTGTATGCCCCTTTATAGTGGATCTGAAATAAGACATAGGCGCTAATTAGCATAACAGCCAGAAGCGATACTGGGATGAAATCTTTCAGCTTTTCGGCATGCGTGAGGCTGAAGAACGCCAAGGCAAGCGCTGTGAAGGAGATTGCATATATCGCAAGACAGCATATGACCACCTCTGGGTTTGACTCGATTTGTCCGCGCACCCAGGTTTGAAACCCCTCGTAAAGACAAAAACTGCCTGTTGAAAGGTATCCGATTCTGAGAATCGCTTCATCACTTGTCGAGAAAGCCGCGCTGCCCACTGCATTCAAGGCCTCCTGGCAGCAATTCCTCTTTTGGCAAGATCCAATCCTACGAACAGTAACGAGGCTGCCAAAGTGGCTGCCGATAGATAGTAGACGGTGAAATCAATCGGCTTGTGATACAGCTTGATTTCTTTGGCTCCCTGTGGCGCCTTCATGGTCATAAAGCCCTCTGAGTTGCCGGCAATGTCAAGAGGGGCGCCATTTGAGACCGCACGCCAAGTAGGGAAGTACGCCTCCTTGATGATCAGCGTGGAATTACCTCGAATATCAAGCTTCAGCGTAAGCACGTCTGGGCTATCACGTCTCAAGACGACTTCTCCCGCATCTGGAGGAATAAGCTCGACCATCTCTATCTGCTGAGACGATCGGTATACAGTAATTGTGCCTTCTTGGTACGGGAACTGCGCGTCCAACTCGAAGTATGATCCGTTGAAAAGGTTCAATCTTGTGTCTTCAGCAACTTTCCCCACTATCACCCACTTGATTGCGAGCAGCCTTGACTTGAGGATCAGGTCCTTCCAAATTCTTGTTCTGTTTGGTGATTCAGGCTCTACTGGCCCAGCGGATTCGAGATCTAGGATTCTATAGTCATCTATCTCCAGCAGGCGTTTCAGCAGTTTGTCTTGCGGGTACCAGCCGTCGATCAGTGGTTTGTTGGTGTAGTATGGAAGCGCGTATACCCACAGGGGGCATCTGACCGCGAGTACCCTGGCGTACGTAGGATCGGACCTTAGATAGGTAATCAATCCCGCTGGAATGTCCTTATTTGCAGCAGGGTACGGTAGAAATTCGCTTATGTTCTGTGTCGTTGCATACAAGACCTTTGCGCAGCCGCCTGACACGATGATTCCTATCAAGGCGACAGGTAGGAACCAGTATCTCTTGGTGAGGAAGCGAGTTCTTCTCACGAAGAGCTGTTGCAAGCCTATTGCAGAAAGGATACTCATTGGTATGCTCAAGTAAAGCCAGAACCTGTGGACATCAAGCGCCCGCCAAATGAATGAAAAAGGCGGCAAAACGACAACCGGCAACGCGAAGCTTCCGAGACTGAGCCAAAAGAATGCAGCAAACGACATCCACACGAAATGCGTTCTCGAACCTTGATCTGAACCAACCCCACTATTGCGCCAAACAGCATAAAAGAGAGCTAGAAGCGAGAACACGACAACACTTTGGCCAAAAACCCTTGCGAGTGTCATGCCAATCCTCTCTCCAAATTCGAACAGTGCCATTCCGATCAACATGAAAGCAATTGTGGCTGGAACAAACCGTCTATTGAACCCCGATTCTGCAGAATGCGTCCATAGGGCGAACAGGGCAAGACCAAGGTGAGCGACTCCAAAGGCATATATGGTGACGTTTATGGAAAAATAGCTCAATCTGATGAAGGGGAATTCAACATTGCGGTTGTAGAACGGGTTGTTGAGCAGTTGGCCAGAGGCAGTTACGAAAGGAACTACCCAGAATGAAGACAAGAAGAGTCCAATGAGAAAAACGATTGCAGGAACAGTCATGGAATACACAAGAATGCGCCACCTTTTGGCTTTCAAAGCATTCGTAAGAGCAATGAGAAGCCCAAGCAACGCAGCGCAAAGTGCCGAAAGATGATGAATGAGAATGATCACGCCGAAGAGTGCTCCAGAAAAGATAAGGAAGAGCGATTTCCTCCTACCAACAAAGGCTTGTGATAATGCTATCATGAAGAGACAGACAAGAGGAAGGGATACAATATTGGGGAACCTGTCATAGAACAGGTAGTTTTCCACTATCGTTGGAGAAAAAGAGAAAAGAAAAGCAGCTAAGACTCCTTCTTTCTTGTTGCCTCCAACATAGCGTGCAAGATAGTATACCGCCACAGGCCCCAAAAGGAAGAATGCTGAGTCCACCAGCTTGTAAGCTATGATCGGCCCCCAGCTTACCAGTGAAACAACAAAAGTGAGGTAGTAGCTTAACGGTGGGTAGAGAAGGAAAATCGTTGTGCCTCCGTACCAGTCTGGGTTCCATTGAGGAACATACCCGTTCTCTGTGTATGACTTGAACATGAGCATGACTCGAAACAGGTGACTAGTGGAGTCCACTCCGAGAGGAAGTCCGTCGAGAAAACGAACTGAGACCATTACGAGGTTGATCATGATAGTCGCCCCGAGCGCAAGTCTTGTGAGTTTTGTCACGGTTTTCTCGGCGACCGATTCACTCATGCGCCTTGCTCCTCGTGCTCTCAAAGGCTTCTTCGGACTATTCAGTTAGGCTCATAGGCAAAATTGGACAAGATATGGAGATTGCTAGGTTGTATCTTCATGCTGTGAACTTTTCTCTTTCTTGAGGGGATCACCGGACCGAGAAGAACCATGACCAGTATGACGAGCAATGTGAGAACAGCGATTGACGTCGGCGAAATCTCCCATCTTCTGAAGAATGAATCTATCATGATATATCTCTTCTCATGCCTTGTGTGGCCAGTCCCCGAGAGGGTTTCCTCCCAAACGACGTATCGGCCTTCGAGGTTCATGAGCTGGAACGTTGTTATACCTTGGCCAGCCAGCATCAGCCAGACGTAGCCTGTGATGGTGCCCATATCAGTCTCGAATACTATGTCAGCATACATTTCCGTGTAATCAAAGTCATTCCTTTGCTTGTTGAATGCTACGATGTCTCCCGTCTTCTTGACGGTTACATTGTATAGGATATCGTACCAGGCGCTTTTTCCGATGCTGATTTCATCATCGCTGTCATTTCCTTTAAGCCACCCGTAAGCTATCACATATTTGAAGCGAATGCCGTTGGTGTTGTTCCCCACCTCATCGTCAAACATTATCCTTGCCCAATCTGCTGTCGACTTCATGACTACCCTTATCGGTGGGGTCTCACGCCAGCTCGCGCCAGGATTGCCGAGTTCCCCCACAGAACCTTCCGCGTCATAGGTCAACGTACCGCATAATGGAATGACACTCATGACAAGAAGAATACAGTTGATCATTGCAACTGCTATTCTTGAAATCTCGTGGGAACTCATTGGATCCAACGAAGCTTGGATGCGTCTGTCATTCTAATAAAACCGACTGACGAGATAGTGACATCGGGCCGATGTATGGCAACATTTTAACCGACGTTACGGACAATATTCAAGAACATTAATCCTCCATGGGAACCTGGAAGACGTGGCCACCTTTCATCATGCCGAGTCGATCCGGCGTCTATGCAAGGAGATTGCAGCGAATTCCAACATAGCCGCTATCTGTCTCTACGGCTCACGAGCAGGTGGCTACGCAAGAGCTGACAGTGACTTTGACATTCTTCTAGTTCTTGAAGGCTATCGAAAGGGTGCAGGCTTCTATCACAGAAGGATGAATCAGGTTTATGCGACCATTCTAGCCGTGGAGAAAAAGCTCTTCGAGCTTGACGCGAAGGATGGCGGTCTGGGCGAGTTCTTGTGCACCAGGCTACTGGGTCCCTATGTGGCCGTAGAGAATTTTGATTTTTTAAGGGAGACGGAGATTCTCGCGAAGAGGAGAGTTGCCGAAGAGGAACTCAGGGATCTTGTCGTCGAGTATGGGGAAATCTCCCGTGGGTTGGTTATAGACCCCGCTTACCTCGCTCTCTCTCGACTACGCAAGAGGGCTAGATTCTATCCTGCTCTTTTCGACAGCTATTCCAATATGCTCAGAAACGACTTGAAAGAAGCCAATCTGCAATCCATCCTAGAAGGCTATCGAATCGCACTACAAGATCTCCGGAAGGCAGGGCTGATCAGGTTCGAAGATCACAGGTTTGTTCTAGAAGACAAGTTCATAGACAAGATTCTTCCTAAGAGATCGTTCGAGAAAGTCGTCAATGTTGTTGAGATGAGTAGAAGAGCATTCTATTCGTATTTGGCATACGGCCGCACACATGCACGTAGCTTCGAGCGAATACTGGACGAATTGGGATCAGCCCTGCAGAGAGGTCTTCAGCTTGGAGCCCTGATAGAGAAACCTGAGGATCCAAGAGACTACCTGTTTCTCAAGACATCGACAGGAACAGTGAATTTGAACGAAAGGTCTTCCGTTGTCGATGTTGCCTTGAAGCTGCGACCCGGCGCCAAAGTAGCGATCACGCCACTGGCAGGTGTGCTCAACGATGTCTATCTCGTGTCTGCTGATCAAGAGCAACTTGTAGCAAAGAAGTATACTGACTGGTTCAGCTTGAAATGGTTCACCATCAATCTAGTCACCCTTGGTACGAAAAAATTCTCCGTTGTAGGAAGCTCCCGACTTGCAAATGAATATGGGATGAATAGGATTCTCTCTAAAGAGGGTATCCCCGTGCCAGACATAGTCCATGTAAGCGTTCCGGATCGAATTCTCTTGGAAAGATATGTTCCCGGGAGAAACGTTGCAAGTCTGGTGAAACTTGCCTCCTCCTCTGATCAGCTTCCCTCTGGAGACTACGAAGCAGCATTTCAAATCGGAAGAGCCATGGCGAAAATCCATTCTGTTGGGGTTACGGTCGGTGATTCAAAGCCAGAGAACTTTGTGGTTTCCACCGATAGTAAGATCTATTCACTCGATCTCGAACAGGCTGCTAAGAAAGGAGACAAGGCGTGGGATGTTTCTGAGTTTCTATTTTACTCGGGGCACTATTCCCCTCTTATGACTCAAGGTCTAAGTCAATTCGTAGACAGATTCATAGAGGGCTACTGTCAAAGCGGAGAACGTAGCGTACTAAGGCGCAGTGCTGGCCTGAGCTATGTCAAAGTGTTCTCAATATGGACTGCTCCAACAGTGATGTACAAGATAGCAGAAACGCTCCGTAGGGTATAGATGACAAAGCGGTGCCTGAGTGTCGCGCGAGACAGCTCTGAGTTCATCAGGTTTTAAAAATGGCATACTTACGAAGACCCCTCCGACTCGTAATATTCGATCTTGACGGAACGCTAACCAGAGTCGAGAGCACGTGGCAGTACATCCATGAGAGACTCGGAACGTGGCATGCTGGAAAGGCAACTGCAGAGAACTATTGGAAAGGAAAGATCGACTACGTCAAATGGGCTGAACTTGATTCTTTCATGTGGCGCGGCGTGAAGGTATCTAAGCTAAGGTCTATTATTGACGCGATCCAGTACGTCGACGGCGCGAAGGAGACCATAGCGGAGCTGAAAAGGAGAGGAAAGCTATCAGGCATAGTCAGCGCTGGGATATCTCTACTTTCTGATAGGGCGCGTAAGGAGTTAGGAATGGACTTTGCCGTGGCCAACGAGCTCCATGTCTCTTGTGGAAGAATGACAGGAGGCGTCACTGTGAACGTATCATTAGACGAAAAGCTGGCGGTGATGAAGAGGGTGGTAGAACACTCGGGATATTCTCTCGAAGAATGTGTTGTAGTGGGAGACAATAGCTTTGACCTGCCAAGCGAGGCAGGATTAAGAATTGCCTTCAACCCGAGAAACGCTGAGGTCGCAAAGGAGTGTGACGTCATAGTCAAGGGTACAGACATTAGAGTAATTCTTCCATACATTCTCTGAAGAACGCACAGGTTCCCCGCCATCAGTCATCCTCCTATTTCAGTCAGAAGGACCATCACAGTAGATGCAGCGATCTGCGAAGCACCTAACTCATTTGAGACCGCGCATGATAGATATGCGTTCTGCAGACTTTAGGAGCAGACCGCTGTTATCGTGCCAATAACTCACAGAGGTTTGCCTGTGAGAAAATGGAGTCTGGTGCAGTTGTGCTTCTTCGCACAGTATTTTAGTAGAAGCCGCCTTATCTAGAAGCGGGTCGGGTTGACCTAGCAGACCATGCTCGGTCAGTGAGGTGAAAGGCTACGGAGACGACGCTGGTTGAAGATGAGGTCCAGTGCAAAGGCTTGAACTCCCGCATCTCGGCCAAGAAGAATCTAGTCACGGTCTCTCGTTTGCTCCCTCCAGGAAAGACAGAGATCCCCGTCTCCCAGTTAAGGGCGGTCGAGCTGGCCGTGAGTAGTGTCTTCCCGCCAATATTCGTATCTCTGTCATGTATTGTTTTTCTTGTCGTTGTGTGGTGGTTTTTGGGCGGCGGGTCGTGGCCCATAGCTCTTCATGAGACATATAGATCAGTTTGTTCATGGGCTGTGCTCGGGGCTCTGCTAGGTGCTGCAGTGGCTGGATACTCCTGGGCCTTCGGGAGCATCAATATTACCACTGTCGACGACCATACGCGAATTGTAGTGCGTATGGTACCAAGGCGCTCAGGCGAGAGGTTTGTCAATGCCTTGAGAAATATGACGCGGTCGAGAGAAGAATGACGGCGGTCAGAGAAGGAGACTTCGTACTCCTATATCTCGACGAAAGAAAAAGGTGGCTTGTCCGGGCAAAAGAAGGAGTAGAATTCCAAACACACAGAGGAATAGTGAAGCTAGGGGAGATAGTCGGGAAACCTTTTGGCAGCTGCATAAGATCCTCGCTGGGCTTTGAATTCCATGTTCTCCCACCTACCTTAGCAGACCATATCGTGAACATTCGAAGGCCGACTCAGATACTGTACGACAAAGACATTGCGCTTGTGTTGTTCAGACTGGGGCTTCGATCAGGAAGCATAGTTGTTGAGGCAGGAACAGGAAGTGGCGCGATGACCGCTGCTCTAGCGAACGCGGTTAGACCGGAGGGGCATGTCTACAGCTATGAGATTAGACACGAGTTCGCGGAAATCGCCACAAGAAACGTGGCTAAGATGGGATTGGAACAATATGTGACTGTCAAGAACAATGATGCGAAACTTGGCTTCGAAGAAGAGAATGTCGATGCTGCTTTTATTGACCTCGAAGATCCTTGGGAAGTGATCGATTCCGTACATTCGGCACTGAAGGGAGGATGTCCGATGGCTTCATTCAGCCCCACTGTAAACCAAGTTGAAAAGATTGTAGAGGCAATGAAAGAGAAATTTGTCGATCTGGATACTGTTGAATGCTTTGTAAGAAGCATACGAGTCGAGAAGGGAAAGACAAGGCCGAGGACATTGATGATAGGCCACACAGGCTATCTGACATTCGCAAGGAAGATTCTCGAAAAGAACCAATAGATGACTGGAGGTCTTCTCACCTAGGGAAAAGTCGGCCTGATCGCTTTAAGCCCACAGGCATCAGTACATTCAAGACACATTATACATTCGGGGTCCGTCATTTTCTCCCATGATTGCTCGGTTATTCGCACGAGCATGGGACAAACTTTCATGCAGTCTCCGCATTTGTTACATTTGAGGAGATTTCTTCTCAGACCAAGAAAACTGAATCGACTGAATACAGCTAGAAACGCTCCTGAAGGGCAAAGATACCTACACCAAGCCCTCATAACAAAGAACGATAGCACTATCACAAAGGTCAATATCATCAATCTAATGGCCAGCAGCCAAGTCACTGAGTTCAACCAGCTCCAAACAAGATCCCAACTTAATGGGTTCGTTACGGGAGGTATTCCAAGAAAGTGTAGGACAGCCATCCTTGCGACCAATGGGAAGACACCCAGCAGAGTAGCCTCCGGAGACAACACAGAGAAGGGCCCACGAGCAAGCACTCCCAGAGCTGCTCTGTAGTCTTTCCCTACCCCAAAGATCAACGACAGTCCGAGAGAGCCGCTGACGAAAAAGGTCATTGCAAGTATTCCATACTTGACTTTGAGCGATCCCATATGAGTTCGAGATGAAACTTCGCGACGTTTGGCATTCACTTCGCCGATCAGATCCTGCACCAATCCAAAGGGACAAATCCATCCGCAAGTCGCCCTCCCTATGAAAATGGCGAAAAGAATGAAAACTGCAAGCGGTATCCATGGGAGGATGGGCTCGGAGAACAGGTCCTGAATCGCGTCGAACGCTGAGATAACGGTCTTCTCGCTGTCACCGAATGTTAGTAGTATGGGGAGAGTGAGAGCAGTGCGAGCAATACCGAGACTTGCTCCCACGAATGCGACTGCACTAGCTGCCTGAACAATCTTTCTGACCCACCAGATTTGGTGCTTCTGTTCTGGAGTCTGCAATGGCAGTTTCTCCTAAGGTATGCCTGCGATGCACGTTTCGCTAACGACTTTCACAAGCTTCCACAGTTCGTCCAGCTGTTTATTGAAGATTCCCAGATAGAGTAAGCTCAGTCCAATTGTCAGAAGGAATGATGCAAGCAGTCTTTGCTTCAACCTATCCGCCCACACGTATTTTTCTATGCGTGTTATTGGTCTTTCATTTAACTGTTTTTTCATTCGGTCAACATCTTCCAAGGCGGCACTTGTAAGTTCTCTTGCCGAATATTCCTGATCTGTTTGTGGCCGATGCATCTAACGGTTAAATATGGTCCGCTAGAGAATGACCTAACTCTCGACGGTGTCAGTATGGTTGAATACGCAAGGCCTAGCCCGAAGGTAATAGACGAGCTGAAAGTCATAGTGGGACAGGAATTTGTCACTACAAGCAGGCCTATTCTTGCCTCATACGTCGCCAAGGGGATCATGGGACTGGAATGTACAGTCGCTGACGCGGTGGTCCGTCCTAGAACGGTTGAGGAGATTCAGAGAATACTAAGACTAGCAGGAAGCGAGAGAATACCTGTCACTCCAACTTCTGGAGGGCTAAGCGGTGGTTTTGCCTGCCCTTTCGTTGAGCCTGGAGGCATTCTACTTGACCTATCCAGAATGGACAGGATTCTGGAGGTAGATGTGGATTGCAGATACATGGTAGTGGAGCCAGGAGTAACGAGTGGAGCAGCATGGAGCTACTTCAGAAGCAACTACCCTCACTTGGCCCCTCCGATTCCGGACGGTGCACCTCCAGCTGCAACTCTTCTTGGAGATGCGATAGAAAGAGGATTCAGCCTAGTTACGAACAAGTATGGTCCGCAGGCTGATCTTGTCCTTGGAATGGAGGTTGTACTACCGACAGGAGCGATTATCAGGACTGGATCGTGGGCTCTCCCAGGAGCCAAACCCTTCTACAAATGGGGTTTGGGCCCCGACTTGGGTGGCCTATTTTTGGGCGCGCAAGGAACCATGGGCGTTGTTACGAAGTTGGCGATAAAGGTTCTTCCCCACACCGAGCACAAGGATTTGATCGCTTACGGGTTTGAGACTGTGGAGGACATGGTGGAAGCGACCTTCGAGGTGCTCAAGAAAGAGATATGCGTGCTGGTTCAGTGTGGAAATTGGTGGTTGGTTCCAACGAGAATCGCTCCTGAAGCCGAAGTCTCATCTCAGAAGGATTTCTGGAGTAAAGCCGGTGTTCCCGAATGGTTCTCGAACTTTGAGATTTGGGGAAGAGACGAAGAAGATCTGAATTACCAGCGTAGAATCATTCACTCTGTCATGGGAGAGGCAAAGAAGCGCGGAATCAGAGCTGAAGAATGGAAACTTCATCCGAAACAGAAGGCAAGTCGACTTACAAAACCTAACAAGATAGCCATTCCGTATGCGCTGTTCAGAGGCTCCTTCCTGTTCATTACCTGGTACACTCCATGGAAGGACGCTTCACAGTTCTGTAGAATCGCAGAGGAGAAGATGACAAGCTACAAGATCCCGCCCATATTATGGGTCGCTTCCATCGAACATGGAAGAGAAGCTATCTGCATGCCAATTGTCTGTTTCGATCCCACCAAACCCGACGAGCTGAAAAAGGTTCAAGACTTCAATCGAGATACCACGGATGTTTTTCTTTCGAAAGGATGGTTGAACTACAGGCCAGACCCCAAGATTCATTCAAGGAAAACGTTCTCCATGGCGAGCGACTACTTCGATTTGTTGAAGAGGATCAAGAGCGTTCTTGATCCCGATGGGATCATGCACCCTGGACGATTGACCCTGCCTTAGGGGAGCGATGACACTGCCAAAGATCAACGAATATGAGAGCTACATTTACAGGTGTATACATTGCAGGGCATGTAGATTCTGCTATTCCGGAGAGCCAGATAGAACTGGGTACGGAAGCTACACAGGAATCCTGATGAATTGCACGGCGGGCAAGAAGTATGGATGGGAATCGCACTTCGGCTCTGGAAAGGTTTGGATGGCGCGCGCCCTGATTGAAGGCACGATTCAACCCAGCGAAGAGATGGCGGACATTCTCCTACGCTGTCCGACCTGCGGAAACTGTCAAGTCCAATGCGACAACAATATTCCGACAACTGAGATCATCGAGGCCATGAGAGCGACATGTGTGGACGCTGGCATTCCGCCACACCAGAAGCACCATGCCTTTCTAGAATCCATAAAGGCGAACAACAATCCATATCAAGAGAAGCATGAGATGCGCACAAGCTGGACACAGGGCCTGAAGGCCGAGAAGGCGGATCTCGTATATTTCGTAGGATGCACGGCGGCATACAGGCAGAGCGATGTCGCACGAGCTACTGCGAGACTTCTCGAAAAACTTGGGCTAAACTTCAGTGTTTTGCGCGACGAGGTTTGCTGCGGATCTCCAGCGCTCAGAATTGGCCAGATTTCAGTAGTCAAGAAGCTGATAGAGAAGAACCTTGAAGCTGTCCGACATGCAGGCGCAAAAAAAGTCCTTTTTAGCTGTGCCGGTTGCTACCGAACCTTTAGGGTTGACTATCCCAAGTATGTTGGAGAACTACCTTTCGAGGTGGTACATGCAGTCGAATTCTTTTCCGATCTCTTGGATAAGAAGCTCTTGACACCTAGTAAACCCTTCAGTCAAAAGGTCACTTGGCATGACCCGTGCCATCTCGGACGACATATAACGGCTCACATGAAAGGCAGGGCCTCAATTGAGACTCCTGACGTAAAGAAATTCAGACAGGAATGGTTCGAGAGGCCTCGAAGGATCTTGAGGTCAATTCCGGGCGTCGAACTGAGGGAAATGTACAGGAACAGAGAAGATGCGTGGTGTTGTGGCGCCGGAGGTGGAGTTAAGTCTGCTTATCCCGATTTGGCGTCTGAGACTGCGCAGGAAAGAATTAAGGAAGCGGAAGCAGCGGGCGCCAATTCATTGATCACAGCATGTCCCTTCTGCCTGACTAACCTCTCGGAGGCGGTAAGAGCAATGTCTTCGAACATGACAATTCTGGACCTGTTCCAGTTACTTGACCGGACAATCTGAAGGGCTTCTGAACGATACGTAAGCACTTTTCAGATGCAGTTTGCCATTGCGCAAGCCAAATCCAAGGCTGCATGCTTGGGATCCTTCGCCCTGACGACCCCGCTTGAGATGAGAATTCCCTGAGTTCCCAAGTCCAAGGCTGACGATGCATCTCGACGATCAGTGATTCCGGCACCGCATAGGATCACAACATTCGGATTCACTCTTCTTATCATCGCGACCGCAGCAGTTACAACTTCCGGCTTCGCCTTCGAAACCGCAACTCCTGTCCCTATCAGCTCCGGTGGCTCCACTGCCACCATGTCTGGTCCTAGTGCAGCGCAAGCGCCAGCAACTTTGGCGTTGTTGGCACAGACGACGGATATTAGACCTGCAGTCTTGGCTCGTTGTATGGTTTCCTCGACGACTCTGAGCCCAAGCTGCCTCTCCGAGTGATTTAGCAGAGTGCCGCGGCCTCCAGCTTCCTTCACGGCTTCAGCGGTGACATAGCCAGTATGTGCTCCCTGTGGCTGAGGGTCTAAGTGTTGGGCAAATACAGGGATTTCAACGTGCAAGCTTATGGACTGGATGTCGGTCGTCTGTGGAGCTACGATGACCCTGATTCCAGTCTTCTTCTGAACATCGCCCAGATCTCTGGAGAGATCCAAGGCCTTCTGGCCTGTTGCTTCGGAGTAAGTCTTGAAGTTGACAATCATTGTCGGTTTCTCTTCATAGTTCATCGAGGATCGTGTATCCGTTTATGACCGGGTTAGTATTTATCGTCGATGTTTCTGCGGCCGGCTGTCAGGTCGGGAGGACAGTCTTGGCTGATCAAACATTGTTTGGAAAAGGACTGGGGAAAGCAGTAAATATCAACGGGGGCAGTTGAGCTCATGGTGGTGAGTATGAGTAAAGGGCAGAGAACTACAATCTCAATCATCAAAGCAGATGTAGGATCCGTCGGAGGCCACCATGTTGTACATCCAGAGCAAATGAGAGTTGCCACCTCATGTCTCGAAGACGCGAAGAAAAGCGGAACGATCATCGACTACCGTGTCTTTAGCTGTGGGGATGACCTTGAGCTGCTCATGACGCATCGTCACGGAGAGAACAACAGCAAGATTCACGGGCTTGCTTGGGACACGTTCAAAGAAATCACCGAGAAGGTGTCCAAGCCGATGAAGCTCTACGGTGCGGGACAAGACCTGCTATCGGATACATTTAGTGGAAACGTGAAAGGAATGGGGCCGGGCGTAGCGGAGATGGAGATTGAAGAAAGGAGGAGTGAGCCTATGGTTGTTTTCGCGGCGGACAAGACTGAGCCTGGAGCCTTCAACTATCTTCTCTTCAGGATCTTCGCAGACCCATCCAATACGGCCGGTTTGGTGATAGATCCGTCTATGCACGGTGGTTTCACTTTTCGAGTCATGGATGTTCAAGAGAGCAAGGTTGTTGACGTTATTTGCCCAGCCGAGATGTACGACCTGATCGCACTCATTGGAACGACAGGGCGGTACATAATCGAAAGAGTCTATCGGACATCTGACAAGTTACTTGCGGCAGTCTCAAGCACAACTCGGCTCAACCTGATTGCAGGCAGGTACGTCGGTAAGGATGATCCCGTAATGATGGTGCGCACGCAACATGGTCTTCCGGCAACTGGAGAAGTTCTAGCACCCTTCGGGTTCCCGCACCTAGTCGCCGGGTTCATGAGAGGCTCACATTACGGCCCTCTAATGCCCGTCGGTTTACAAACTGCCAAATGCACCTTGTTTGATGGCCCTCCTAGGATCGTCGCCCTCGGCTACAATATCTGCGATGGACATCTCGTCGGTGTTGGCGGAAATGAGCCAGCAGACCTTTTCGACGATCCGGCCTTCGATCGGGCCAGAGCGATCGCAAATGAGATAACAGACTACATCCGAAGACACGGAGAGTTCATGCCTGCAAGACTGGGCCCTGAAGAGATGGAGTACACAACTCTTCCCCAGGTCCTCGAGAAGCTGAAGCCAAGATTTCAGAAAGCGTAAGAACCAGCTAGAACCACCCAACTTCCTCCTTCTCTTTTGGCTGCTTGTTATTCATCAAGAATCCATATTCCGACAGCTATCTAATCGCTACATTACACCGACATGAGTTGGCGAGGCAAACAGTAATCACGGGCCAGGAAAGAACTAGCCCCCCATGCCCCAAAACGCAAGCTTGAAGCGTTTGAAGACCCATTGACCATCCAAGGGATCATCGTTGGTTTGGAAGGTCCTTGTATGCGATCCAGTGGAGGTCGAAGGAACCCAGAGGCTTCGCAGTGCTGGGTTTGAGGTTGACGAGAGACCGACAATCTCCAGCGAAGAATTGTTGAAGGTCGTCGGCGGATATGACGCTCTATTGATCCGCGGCAGAACAAAAGTAACCCCTGATGTGATCCAGGCTGGCAGAAGGCTGAAGGCCATTGTCAGGGCAGGTGTTGGCCTTGATAATGTGGATGTTGAGTTCGCAAAGAAGGCCGGCATACAGGTCACATCGACGCCAGCTGC
>CAZZFQ010000008.1:0-35476 GCA_964653695.1 uncultured Candidatus Bathyarchaeia archaeon
GCATATACAAGTGGTCGATCACTCTCCCCGACGGCCACGAAGGGTACGGCTTCCCCATCGGAGGAGTAGCCGCAACTGACTACGAACTCGGTTCGATCAGCCCCGGAGGAGTCGGCTACGATATCAATTGTATCTCAGGAGACAGTCTTATCCTTCACGCGTTAGGCTTCACTTTACCCATTCGCCAGTTCGAAGGAACTTGGTCGAAGCAGCAGGTCAAATGCATTGGTTCGCGTAAGACCACGCGTTCCACGGAGATAGTGCGGTTTCTTAAACTTCCTTCGGACAAGAGAGTTTTCCGCGTGAGAACTGAACTCGGGCATACGATCATCGCAACCGAGGATCATCCTTTCCTGACTCCGAGCGGCATGGTTCCATTAGGAGAACTCAACGGAGAGCCGGTTGCTGTCTACCCCTTCCGTGGCGTTCCTTATGAAGAAGCCAAGGATCTCATCATTGTGTCGGACAAGAACATCAATGCCCTGCCCATCCCTTGTGCAAAGAAACATGTGATTGCCGAGCTACGAAAGCGGGGCCTCGTTCCGCTGAGATCCAGCTCGGAAAAGCTTCCATACCTTCTAAAGATCATGGGTTTTGTTCTTGGCGATGGAGCTGTCGTGTTCACCAAGTCGACACACATCGTATCGTTCTTTGGCAAGAGGGAAGATCTAGAGGATATTCGAGATGATATCGCAAGGCTGGGTTACAAGCCTTCAAAAGTCTATTCTAGGCACAGAAGAGGCCGCATATTCACGAAATACGGACTGAAAGAATTCGAGACAACCGAGCATAGCTTCAAAGTTGTGGGCCGGAGTTTCCCGGCACTACTAATGGCTATGGGAGTTCCGTCCGGGGAGAAGGCAAGGCAAGACTTCAGACTGCCCTCTTGGCTTTTCCGTGTACCGCTCTGGCAGAAGCGCCTGTTCCTAGCAGCTTTCTTTGGCGCTGAGCTTTCCAGCCCTCAGACAATGACCGGCCATAAGCGAACGTTCTACGCTCCAACTGTCGGCCAAAACAAGAAAGTAGAACATGTGAGGAGCGGGCTCTCCTTCATGAAACAACTCGAGAAGTTGCTTGACGACTTCGGCGTTCTAACTAACGCGATCTCGGTTGAGGCGGAGGAGTCGTTTGGCAGGGATGGCTCACAGTCGACTAGGTTCCGACTACAGATCTCAAGCACACCGCACAACTTAATCAGGTTGTGGAGTACAATTGGGTACGAGTACAACCATGAGAAAACTTTCTTGGCAAATGCGGCCGTCAGCTACCTAAAACTGAAGCTGATGCTCGTTGAAAGACGGCATGCCATAGCTCAACTCGCAGTGGGACTGCGCGGCCAAGGTGTATCTGTAGGCGAGATCTATGAGAGACTCGAATCAGGCGAGACAAACCGGCGCTTCATTGAGAGATCATTGTATGAACCTCGCGCCTCCCCTCCAAGGATATCTCAAGATTTTCCTGTTTTCGACGTCTACCTGAAAGAAGCCACGAAAGGTCTGGGCCGATCAGGCTCCGTTTGGGACAGAATTGAGCAAAAGGAAGAGGTACTGTTTAGGGACTGCGTGTACGACTTCACGGTCAGAGACTCTCATCACAACTTCATCGCAAACGGGATTGTAGTCTCGAACTGTGGCGTTAGGCTTCTCAGGACGAACCTCACGGAGAAAGATGTCCGCCCGAAACTCGCAGCGATTTTGGAGACCCTTTTCAACTATATTCCATCTGGCCTTGGCAGTCGCGGAAAGATCCGTGTAAGCCCGACGGAGCTTGACAAGGTCGTGTCTGATGGGGTTGAATGGGCTATCGGGAAGGGTTACGGATGGGCAGAAGACGGCGGCCACTGCGAAGAGAACGGGTGCATGGAATCAGCCGATCCTTCCAAAGTCTCGTCCACAGCCAAGAACAGAGGTTGCACCCAACTCGGAAGCCTCGGTAGCGGGAATCACTTCCTGGAGATCGAGACAGTTGATAGGATCTTTAACCCAGATATAGCGAAAAAGTTCGGCATAGGAAATCAGGGCCAAGTGCTTGTGCTCATTCACACTGGTAGTCGGGGCTTCGGGCACCAAGTGTGCAGCGACTATCTGCGAGTCATGGAGCACGCTGTGCACAAGTACGGCATTAAGTTGCCTGACAGAGAACTTGCTTGCGCTCCGTCCAAGAGCAACGAGGCTGAGGAGTATTTCTCAGCCATGTCTTCGGCCTGCAACTTCGCTTGGGCAAACCGGCAGATGATCACCCACTGGACAAGAGAGGCGTTTGAGAAGACTCTAGGCAAGTCTGCCGACTCAATTGACATGCGCCTAATCTACGATGTTGCCCACAATATTGCCAAAATCGAAGATCACACGATTGACGGCAAAGCAACGAAGGTCTATGTGCATAGAAAGGGAGCCACCAGAGCTTTTCCGTCGGATCATCGAGAGATTCCCGCAGACTACAAGGCTGTAGGTCAACCTGTCCTCATTCCTGGTAGCATGGGAACAAGCTCTTGGGTTCTTGTTGGGACGCCACGCGGAATGGAGCTCAGCTTCGCGTCGACCGCTCATGGAGCGGGCCGTTTCATGAGCAGATCGGCTGCAAAGAGAAAGTTCTGGGGAAACGATGTCAAGCGGAGTCTAGAGCAAAAGGGAATACTAGTGAGGGCCGCAAGCATGGCTGTTGTCAGCGAAGAGGCGCCAGGGGCATACAAGGATGTGGACAGGGTTGCAGAAGTCAGCCATGAGCTCGGCATTGCAACAAAGGTGGCTAGGCTGGTTCCGATAGGATGCACGAAGGGCTAGGGTCAAGGCCTTCTGTGCAGATGGATGCCTCCGAAGGGAGCGAAGCTTACGCACGACATGCCTCCTTAAGGGATCTTGACCTGGCCAAGAGAAAGCTAGTCACAGAAGGATTGAGCCTGGCAATCGTCAAACTTGGGAAGACATTGTTTACTAGTAGAGCGCCTGGCGTCGCAGGCTTGACCGACGCCATAAGAAAAAGTGGGCCATCGTTAGAGGGGGCATCGGTTGCTGACAAGGTTGTTGGAAAAGCTGCTGCCCTTCTATGTGTCTACGCTAAGATCTCAAGTGTGTATGCACGCGTAATGAGCGAGCTAGGCTTACAAGTCTTGGAGAAATTCTCGATACACTTTGAACATGACACACTTGTTCCGAACATACTGGATCGAGATGGGACAAAAATGTGTCCGTTCGAAAGTCTCGTCTTGAGAATCGATTCACCGGAAAAAGCCTTCTTAGCCATCGACCGTCGCTTGGCGACAAAAGTCTAGCATGAGATCTAGTTGTGTATCTTCATCAATTCGTCGGTGAATCTTTCTTCAAAACGGGTTCTTTGCAGGACTCTCTTCTTGAGTTCTTGGACCCTTTCCCATGGAGTAGGGTCAACCTTCCTCAGAACTGAGAGATAGAAGCTAACATAATCTGTGAAATAGACGATAGAGAGCAGCTGCGACGCTCTTGTATTGCCGACCCCGTTCACTTCGTGGACCTTTGTCATCCCAGCTTCAACTAGGATCTTTTTTGCTTCTTCAATTCTCGCTCTCTCGTCATCGGTTTCATTCGGCCTCAGGAATATGAAGGAGAACTCTTGCTTTTGTTTTCGCCATGCTTCGAACTCGTTATGGCAGCCCTCGGGAAGAAGATTGAATATTGCCGGCATCTTAGCATTTTCATTTAACTGGTTCTTCATTCTTCGTGCCAGTCCTCCATTTCTGCGAAAAGCGTAGACCACGGGAATCGCTTCAGCTATTTCGAGAGCAAGTTGCTTTGCTGGGTTACTCTCGCAAGGAAGGCTCCAATCTATCTTGTTTCTCATTTCCCGAAGAACATCAGAGACTTCCTGAATCTCTTTCTCAAGATCCATCTGATGTACCAAAGGAGCCAGTACAAGCGAAGAGGGCACGAATAGTAGGGGAAAGGCAGTCCTAGGTTCGAAGCCTCTCTTCACTCCGATGTGGCATATGTGAAGCCTCTCAGAGATCTCCCTCATCTTCCCGCCAGAAGAAATAGCCAAGACTTGGCATTTTCGCTGAGAAGCATTGACAAGAGCCTCAAGAGTTTCCTGTGTTTCTCCACTGTAGCTTATCGCCAAAACTAGCGTTCTTGAGTTCGCGAATGGGGGCAAGGAGCTATCTCGAATCAACATCGTAGGAATCCTCACATGCTCGGCGAGCCAGTTCAAGGCAATCTCTGCAGCGATTGCAGAGGTCCCCATGCCAACGAGAAGCACATTCTTGATTGTAGCGAAGTCACATGAAGGCACTGATCGGAAGTCGGTCAAGGCTTCTATCAAGTGTTCAGGCATCCGGCCTATCTTTCCAAGCATATTGTGCCTATCGATTTCTCGGATCTTCCGTAGGTCATCAAGTTCGTGCATATCTCTTCGCCTCAATTCTGCCCTCAATCTTCATCAAGGCTGACCTTGATGCTCGGTATTTCCCTCTGCCTCGACAACGTTAAGTATCGCAAGGGTAGCGTAAACGGCTTCCTCTGTTCTTACGGTTTCCGTACCTTGAAGAGGAATCGTATTCAAAACTAGGTCAGAGAGATCTTCAGGTTTCAATCCATCTCTCTTGAGAATTTCTCTAACCCCTTCTCGAGGCGAACCGAACACAACCATTACCTTTGAAGCCATCTTCAATCTCTTTCTTAGAATGGGAAGCTCTTCAAGAATCGGTCTGCCATACTTGGAGGTCATGATTATCAGTTCGCTATGGCGACGCCTTACAGTCTCTCCAAGCGTCTTCCCGGACAGGCACACTTCGTATCCCCAGTAGAACGGAACGTCCTCTCTCGAGACCACTGAGAATCTTTCTCCCTCCGCGACCCTTTCAATCTTGAGCGTGACTCGACTTCCAGCCTGAAGACTGCGGCCTTTGACTCTAACAGGTTCAGCTTGCCCTACGTCTACAGTCATCGAATTTCTGTCTGAATGCAGAACAAGTGCCTCTCGATAAACAGTTGACTCAACTTGACTACTCGTCTCGAGAGGGTGATGTGGAGTCCTGAGCGGGGGCAGCACTCCGACATATCGCATCTCAGGAGACAGGGAAAACATTCTCTTTCTCAAGTACTGGGGGGTTTCCAGGTACAATAGGATTTTCTTCAGAAATTCTCGTTTCTCTCGATCAACGGGAGGATTTTGATCATAGATCAGGAGCTTATCTATTCGGAATATTGCCGCCGCCCTTGCTAAGAGACCTACTCGGACTGTTTTCTCCCTAAGATGCGGGGTATCTGAGACAAGCGATGATGGAATCGCTATCGCGACTCTTCTCTTTCTCCTCTCGACCGCAGTCAACATTTTTCAATCCACATGGAAACGAGTTACTAATCGAACAGCTCCGCAATGCGTGCGGTGTTCTTGGCTCGCAAGGTTTATAACAGCTAGCCTTCCCTGAAATGCGGCAAGTCTGCGAACGGTCAAAGAAGGTTTCAGTTTGGGCCATAGAAAGAAACACGCCCCAAAAAGGGGCTCTTTGGCGTACATTCCTAGGGCACGCGCTGAACGATGGAGAGCACGCATTAGATACTGGCCCAAAATCGAAGGGAAGCCTAGACTCTTGGCCTTTTCAGGCTACAAGGCAGGCATGACACATCTTATCACAATAGACAACCGGAAGGGCTCCTTCACGTTTGGGAAAGAAATAGCGGTTCCTGTCACAGTGATCGACAGTCCTCCTCTCATCATATGCGCGATCAGAGCCTACGAACAAAAGTATGCAGGTCTAGGGACTCTGACTGAGGCGTGGGCTCAGAATCTTCCAAAGGATATTAGCCGAGTTTTGACGCTTCCTAAGGCATCAAAGACTGAAGAAGCATTGGGAAAGATTCAGAATTCCTTGGAGAGGATTCAGGAAATACGCATCTTGGGGGCGACTCAACCTGGGCTCGCTGGTGTTCCGAGAAAGGCTCCTGAGATCATTGAAGTCAAGGTGACGGGGGGAACAGTGAAAGAACAGTTCGAATACGCGAAGAGCATTCTGGGCAATGAGGTGAAGAGCTCTGATGTGTTTCAAGATGGCCAATGGGTTGACGTCGCTGGCATAAGCAGGGGCAAAGGAATTCAGGGGCCCGTCAAGCGATGGGGAATCCGAATTCTGTCCCACAAGTCAAGGAAGACAGTCCGTGGAGTCGGCTCAATAGGTCCGTGGACTCCTTCCTATGTCACATATACGGTTCCAAGGGCGGGGCAGATGGGGTTCCATCAGAGGACCTCGTACAGCCAGCAGATCGTCAAGATTGGAGAGGATGGAACTGAGGTGAGCCCCAAGGGAGGCTTCATCCGCTATGGCCCAATCAGGGGAAGCTACTTGATGCTAGCTGGAAGCGTGCCTGGGCCATCAAGGCGTTTGGTCACACTGAGACATGCAGTTCGAGCCGAGCTTGGCCCAGGTCAACCTCCGAAGGTCGAGTATCTGAGTCCCCAAGTCAAGTAGCGGATCCGGTGGGTAACGTGACTGAAAGAACTGTGGATGTTCTTGATGTCGAAGGAAAGAAAGTCCGAGAGATTTTGCTACCTAGTGTTTTCTCAACGCCTTACAGGCCGGATATTATCAGGAGAGCCGTGATAGCTGGTGGGTCACATCGTCTGCAACCGAAGGGAAGGAACCCTATGGCTGGCAAGAGAACTTCCGCTCAGTCTCTCGGGGTCGGATATGATCGGTCAAGGGTTCCAAGGGTTAAGGGTGATCACTACGCACGTGCTTCTGCAGCCGCGTTTGCACCCAGCACCGTGAAGGGCAGAGTCACTCATCCGCCTCGAGTGGATAAAAGGATCTCAAAAGCTGTGAACAAGAAGGAGCGGAGGCTTGCGACAAGATCAGCAATCGCAGCAACAGCGATGAAAGAGATTGTCAAAGCGAGAGGTCACATCCTATCCGAGACCGTATCTCTGCCTTTGGTTGTCTCTGACGATATTCAAGCGATAGACAGCGCAGGCGCCGTACGAACCATGATGCAGAGCATTGGCGTCTGGGACGACGTCATGAGAGTAGTTGATAGCAAAAAGACCAGGGGACGACGGAGGCGTACTCGAGGAAAAGGGGTGCGCCAAGCAATTGGCCCCCTGATAGTAGTTTCGAATGACGAAAGAATAGGTAAAGCCGCCAGAAACCTGCCAGGCGTGGAAGTGGTCACGGTCGATAGCCTAGGTGCAGAGATGCTAGCGCCCGGCACACATCCAGGTCGACTGACTATCTGGTCTGAATCAGCTTTGAAGCTCTTGGGCGGGCCGACGGGAGAGCCTGAGTAGAATGGACACCAGAAAAGTCATAGTGCATCCGGTGATGTCAGAGGACTCCGTCAATCTCATCGAGGCAGAGAACAAGATAACATTCATGGTCAACTTGAGAGCCACAAAGAACGACGTGAAACGAGCGGTCCAAGAACTATACGATGTCAAAGTTTCAGAGGTTCACGTCCTGATAACTAGTCGCGGGCAGAAGAAGGCATATGTCAAGCTCTCCCCAGAACATAAGGCAGCTGACCTTGCGGTCAAGCTAGGGCTTCTCTAGGAGAGGAACAGGTTTGGGAAAGAATATACTTGTACAAAGAAGAGGCAGAGGCACCAGTGTGTTTCGCGCCCCTACATATCGAAGAGTGGCTCCCGCACGTTACCCCCCAATCGCTACAGGCGAACTAACCGGGGTTCTCAAGGGAGACGTTTCAGAAATAGTACACGATCCGGGAAGGGGTACCCCACTTGCTCTACTGAAGTTCGAGAATGGCGAAAGGTTCTATGTTCCTGCCACAGAGGGTCTTGGTCTCGAACAGAAGGTCGCTCGGGGCGGAACAGCCACTGCCGAAATAGGAAACATATTGCCAATAGGTAGGATGCCTGAGGGGACTATGGTCTGCAATCTGGAGCTTAATCCTGGAGACGGAGGAACAATCGCCCGATCCTCAGGGGCCTACGCCCTTGTTGTCGCACATACACCGCGGGGCACAGAGGTCAGACTGCCCTCCGGGAAATCCGTCTATCTGAAGGATGAGTGTAGGGCAACTGTGGGCGTGATATCAGCGGCAGGAAGAACAGAGAAGCCTTTCCTCAAAGCAGGAGCAAAGATGCAACTGATGAGCACCAGAGGTAGACGGTGGCCAATAGTCAAAGGACAGAAGATGGTTGCTGCTTCTCACCCCTACGGAGGAGGCCGACATAAGCACGCAGGGAAACCCACGACGGTCTCAAGGACGACGCCTCCGGGCAGAAAAGTCGGGTTGATTGCTGCAAGGCAAACTGGAAGAGCAGCAAAACGCATGAGGCAGGTCGCCCAAGTCCTCTAGCTCTCTATCAAGGATACACCTTGGCCACACAGGTTCTTGTTTGGAGTTTGGCGGCGATCGTCAACCCGAAATCTGTGGCACTAGCGAAGTCGGCTCAGCTCGAAGGCTTAAATAAACCCGACAACCCGTCAAGAGTTTAGAAGTGCAAGCAAAGTGCCAAAACAGTTCAAGTATCGTGGATACGGACTAGAGCAGCTTCAGACAATGTCTATGGATGAGTTCATACGGCTGCTGCCGGCCAGGCAGAGAAGGGCGCTTCAAAGAGGATTGAGCCCTCAACAGAGAAAGTTCTTGGAAGAGCTGAGGGCAGCAAAGAAGTCGGAACACAGGAGTGGCGTTCTTCAGCTCAAGACACACTGCCGCGACCTTGTAGTCCTTCCAGAGATGGTTGGTGTGACACTCAACCTTCACAGCGGAAAAGAGTTTGCACCCGTTGAGATAAAGGCAGAGATGATTGGACACTATCTCGGAGAATTCGCCATAACAAACAAGAAAGTGTCTCACGGCACACCTGGTATTGGAGCAAGCCGTTCATCAATGTATGTGCCGTTGAAGTAAGAGACGGCGCATTGTTCCTAGGTGAGCTTCCTCTTAGCCAGCGCGCCAACTACAAAAGCACATACTAACCCCAGCACAACTATGATTGCCAACGAGAAAACTGTTGATTCCAGATTCACAGCCGCGCCTCGCGTGGCCATCTTGACAGGAAGTACTTCCTCAGGTTGAAGACTACGTGTCCCCGCCCAGAAGCTGAACAGGTTCACCAGAATACCTAGCGCCACGCCCAGCATAACATACGCGGCCCGTCTGGTCATAGCGACCATCTTCCCAACTGATTGATTATCATCCAAGTCGTTATAGTTCTAGGCTTTAGAACAAAAAAGCCGCCATCCTAGAAGAAGCGTTCGGACCAGATTCGGCCCGTCTCATACCAGCACACAGCCGCCCCCGTTAAGCCAAAGATCAGCGCCATAGCATTGTGCACAGATCCTGTAAATCCTTCTCGATACAAGTAGATCAAGAGTGAAGTCGAAAAGAACGCGGCATAGAACAAGTATCGCGGCAGAACCAACGTTCCAAACCTCATAAAGAATCTCAACACTCCCACCTTTACCTCTTTGAGCATTACATACTGCCCGAATCTATCCTTCTCTATCAACCCGAGTTCTCTAAGCTTGTCAAGATGATGCAGTGCGGTGCTAGGACTCGACATCCCAAGGGCCCTCTGAACTTCTCTCACACCAACACCTTCTCCCTTCTTGAATAGGTACCAGTAGACTCTCAGCGTTGAGCCCCTAAGTTCCGACTCTGCTCTGCTCAGATCTGTCTCCTTCTCGGACAACTTGCATCAATACCCAAAGGAGACGAAACAGTATAAGAAATGTCTGTGTCAGCCTCTGATCTCTGTTCAGAGGTTCTTAGTAGTCAAAGGAATTCAGCAATCAAGAAAACCACTAGTTCTGCCATGTTTCACGCCAGCCCAACGTTTTTAAATTGGCCCAGTGCATGCTTTGGGGGTAGCGGTAGAAACCCCGTGCCAAAATGGAAATATTCGGTCACCGGGCTTGATCCGGACAAGACCGTGAAGTGTGCAGGCCGCGAGGTTCGCATCTCGCCAAAGGCTGCAGTCGAGATATGCGGGACGATCAGAGGCATGAGGGTAGCCGAGGCTAAGGAGCTCTTGGAACGAGTGTGTGCAAAGAAGAAGGCTATTCCGTACAAACGGTACAAGAAGGAGGTTCCGCATAGGTCTCTTGATGAACGTTGGCACGCAGGAAGATATCCAGTCAAGGCGGCCTCCACTATTCTGAAGTTGCTGGAAGAGCTAGAGGCCAACGCCGAGTACAAGGGCCTGAACCTCGCTAAGGTCAAGATCATCCATGCAGCATCACAAAGGGGGATGAAAATCAGAAACTACGTCCCCAGGGCTCACGGACGCAGCTCGCCCAGCTTCAACATTCTCACCCATCTTGAAATCGTGGGGTACGAGGGCGAGTAGAATGTCTGTTCAGAAGTTTTTCGTAAAGGACAATACGCGAAAGGCCGAGCTTGATGAGTTTCTTGCGCGGGAACTGAGTAAGGCTGGCTACAGTAGGATGGAGTTGACGAAAACTCCTATCGGTGCCAGAGTTGTCGTGTACGCAGCCAGGCCAGGCATGGTTATCGGCAGGAGGGGACAGAGCATCAGAGATCTCACGAAGATCCTGGAAGAGAAGTTCGGACTTGAGAACCCTCAGATATCGGTTGCTGCCATCGAAGTCCCTGAGCTAGACCCGAGAGTTGTGGCGTCTCAACTGGCAGCTGCGCTTCAACGAGGGATACACTTTCGCAGAGCTGCCTATTGGGCTGTTCAGAGAGTCATGGAGGCTGGGGCCTTAGGAGTGGAGATTACAGTAAGAGGGAAACTGACCAGCGAGAGATCGAGATGTGAACACTACAGGCAGGGGTACTTGCCCCGGTCAGGTGACGCAGCGAAGAAGCAGATTCGGAGTGCAGTAGAATGGATTCAACTGAAGCCTGGAATTCTTGGCATAAATGTGAAGATAGTTCCACCGGGCGCGAGTTTCCCAGATAAGCCTTTGATAAGGCCTCCCCCGACCGCAGTAGAGACACTAGTGCAGGTTGCCACGGGCACTGAAGGCCAACCGCCCCCACCTGAGGAGGAGAAGCAGGAAGATGCCGGTACTTAGGGTAAGGGAGATCAGGCAAATGCCTGTTGAAGAACGAAGGAAGAAGCTTGACGAGATAAGAACGGAACTCGTCAGGCTGAAAACGACGGTGGCTTCAGGGGGCACGATAGAGAACCCGGGCAGAATCAAGGAGCTGAGGAAGACGATAGCTAGGATATTGACGATCGAGAAGGAAACGATCACAGGGAAAGGTACTTCAAAGTGAGCCCGATGAATCCACAGAATATTCTTAGGCATGAGGTTATCGGACTCAAGGTCAAGATTGCTAGGACAGTGAATAAGGAGCTTGTAGGGCTTGCTGGAAAGGTGGTTGATGAAACAAGGAACACTTTAACGATATTTGATGGTACGAGGAGTATGACCGTGCCCAAAGATACGGCAATGTTCTACTTCTACCTGCCGACGGACGAGATCGTAGGGGTGGATGGAAAGAGGCTTGTTGGCAGACCTGAGGATAGAGTCAAGATGCAGGTGAGGCGATGGTGATGCGCAACATAGGTTTGGAGGTTAAGCCTCCCCAGAAAAGTTGCGATGACACTTACTGTCCGTTTCATGGATCTCTCTCAATCCGAGGGAAAATCCTCCGAGGAGTCGTAGCTAGTAGCAAGATGAACAAGGCTGTGGTTGTAAAGAGAGACATCTTGCATTATGTTCCGAAATACATGAGATATGAGAAAAGGTGCAGCAGGATCAACGCACATAACCCTCCATGTATCGAGGCGAAAGAAGGCGACAAGGTCAAAGTAGCTGAATGTCGCCCGCTGAGCAAGACCGTGGCTTTCGTGATAATAGAGAAGGAGAGCTAGCAACCGGAGTGAAATAGGTATGCCGGCTCCAAAGTCTCGAGCAGTCAGCGCAAGGGGAATGATGGAATACAGGCCTTACATCACGAGGGGGCTACTCGCAGGTAGCCGCCTAGTATGCGCAGACAATACAGGTGCAAAGGAACTCAAACTCATTAACGTCATGGGTTACAAGGGTCGCCTCAGGAGAGTGCCCAGTGCATGCGTAGGAGAGATGGTAGCCATTTCTGTTACGAAAGGATCTCCAGATCTCAGAAGGCACATCTTTCCCGCTGTAGTTGTCAGGCAGAGAAAGACATTCCGAAGAGCTGACGGAGCAAGGATCCAGTTCGAAGACAACGCAGCGGTCATAATGACGCCTGAAGGAGAGCTGAAAGGAACAGAGATAAGAGGGCCAGTGGCGAGGGAGGCCGCCGAAAGGTGGCCTCGAGTGGCCAACTTGGCCAGCATAGTAATCTAGACAGAGGAGACGTGAGACTGTCATCGTGAAAGAGTCGAACTGAAATGCAGCGAAAGATGATATCAGCACCCCTTTCTCCTGAACTTCGCAAGAGGTACGGCCGGAGATCCATTCCGGTAAGAAAAGGAGACACTGTCAAGGTGGTAAGGGGAGACTTCACTGGTATTGAGGGCAAAGTTAGCAGGGTGGACTACGACCGAGAAAGACTGTTCGTTGAGGGGCTCACCCGAGACAATGTTTCGGGCACTTCTACACAGGTGTCTGTGCACTCATCGAAAGTCTCGATTACAAACCTAAATCTCTCGGACAAGTGGCGCGCTGACACGCTGGAGGCGGGAAAACCTCAGTCATCAGCTGAAGGAACTGCCGAGAAAGAAGCGGTTGACTAAGAATGGGAAAGAAAGGCGGCTCAAGACACCTGAAACGGATGCCCGCGCCAAGATTCTGGCGAATAAGAACAAAGGAATTCCAGTGGACGGTCAAGCCGAGAGCAGGGCCTCATCCCATTGGTCTCTGTATTCCGCTTGCAGTTATCCTCAGGGACTATATCGGTCTAGCAAGAACTGCCCGAGAAGTAAGACTCCTTCTGTCACAAGGCAAGGTGAAAGTCGACGGGCGCTTCAGAAGGGACGAAAAGTACCCTGTCGGCCTCATGGACGTAATCGAGATTGCCGGTGCGAAGGGGGCATTTCGAGTGGTTCCGGCTGAAGGAAAAGGCCTTGCCTTGGTTGAGACACTCAAGGAAGAGGCAGGATTCAAACTCTGTAAGATACAGGACAAGAGGACCGTTGCTCATGGACATCTCCAGATAAATCTACACGACGGCAGAAACCTGTTACTGAAGGTGCAGAATCCGAGCAACCCGACTGAAGATGTCTACTCAACGGGGGCCTCACTGCAGATTGAGATTCCAAGTCAGAAGATTCTGAAGCAGATGAAGATGGCTGAAGGCTCGTACGCGATCGTTACGAGAGGAAGAAACATAGGACGACACGGAAAGATTTCGAGCATAGTCCCACAATCAGCAACAAAACCTGCCATCGTGGAGATCAGAGACAGCAAGGGTGGAACGTTCCGCACTACTCGTGACTATGTGTTCGTAGTCGGGGAAGACAGTCCTACCATAAGACTTGCGGGAGCTTAGCAAGATGACCACCAAGGTGGAGACTGGAGTTGGCAAGCAAAACCCGATGCAGCAAATCAGAATAGAAAAAGTGACAGTCAACATAGCTGTCGGAAAGTCTGGGGACCCCCTGGAAAAGGGGAAGAAAGTGCTTCAACAGATAACAAATCAAACGCCTTGCCCAAGGAACGCGAGAAGAACTGTGAAGGACTGGGGAATCAGAAAGGGTGAACCGATATCATGCATCGTCACACTTCGCGGAAAGAACTCCGAGTCTTTCTTGAGGCGAGCCCTAGAAGCCATAGGCAACAAGCTTTCTGAATCCTGCTTCGACGAACGGGGCAACTTCGCCTTTGGCATAAAAGAGCACATCGAGATCCCGGGCACGAAATATGTTCCTGAGATCGGAATATTCGGTATGGACGTAAACGTGACGCTTGAGAGACCGGGCTACAGGATCAAGAGAAGAGCAATAAGGACATCGAGAGTAGGAAAAGGGCACTCCATTACGAGACAAGAAGCTATCGAGTTCGCTGCGAGCAAGCTGCAGGCAACGGTCATCAAGGAAGGCGCAATTGTTGGCGAAGCTTAAACACAGTAAACAGAGGGAGTTCGGCAAGGGAAGCAGGCCGTGCAAAAGATGCGGCCAACGGAACGCGGTCATAAGAAGCTACGACCTGCAACTCTGCAGACAGTGTTTCAGAGAACTTGCACCCAAACTGGGCTTTAGGAAGTATTCCTGAGGTTACCGAAATGACGCTGGTGGACCCTTTGGCGCATGCCCTTTCGACAATTGCAAACAATGAGGGTAGATACAAACATGAATGCGTAGTAGAACCAGCATCCAAGTTGCTCGGCCAAGTATTGCGTGTGATGCAGAAGAACGGATACCTGGGCGAGTTTGAGTTTGTTGACGACGGAAGGTCTGGGAAATTCAAAATTCAACTAATTGGAAGGATCAACAGGTGTGGCGTCGTCAAGCCAAACTTCTCTGTGAAGCTAGACAGAATTGAAACATTCGAGAAGAGATACTTACCTTCCAGAGATGTAGGTGTTCTCATCCTGTCAACTCCGAAAGGAGTGATATCTCATAAAGAGGCACATGGCCTGCAAACTGGAGGAAAGCTTCTGGCATACGTCTACTAGAACGGTGGAATCATGGCCTCTGAACTTGCCGAGAGATTCGTCGAGATTCCCAGCGACGTCAAAGTCGAGATCAAGGGACGCAAGGTCGCAATAACTGGACCGAGAGGATCAATCAGTGAAGATCTTTCTCATATGACTGTAGAGCTTGATACGAAGAATGGCAAAGTAGTAATCCGGTCGGCGGGATCTAAGAAACGGGAGAGAGCAATCATGGGAACGGCAGCTGCACACATCGCTAACATGGTGAAGGGTGTCACCAAGGGCTTTTCATACAGATTGAAGATTGTTTACGCGCATTTTCCCGTCACTGTCAAAGTTTCGGAGAAGGAGAAAAGGGTATCGATCGAGAACTTTGGCGGAGAGAAGACTCCTCGCTTCGCATCGATAGTCGGAGACGTCTCAGTTAAGGTGTCAGGTGACGAGGTGATAGTTGAAGGAACACGCCTAGACGAGGTCAGCAGAACAGCAAGCAACATCGAAGAAGCCACAAGAATCAGGGAGAAAGATCAGAGAGTCTTCCTAGACGGTATATACGTGTTCCAGAAGGGGGAGGCTAGCAAGAAATGAAGACGCCTCAAGTCGCCGAGAGAAAGAAGCTCAAGGCAAGGATACCGAAACTGGTTAGGCAGGAATCTTGGCGGTATGAGAGGGTCAAGGAGGCTTGGCGAAGGCCCCGCGGGGTCACAAACAAGATGAGGCGAGGACAGCAAGGATGGCCCAAGACGGTTTCTGCTGGCTATAAAACCCCGAACGATTTGCGTCATCTTCATCCATCAGGCTTTAAAGAGGTCATGGTCAATCGAGTGGAGGACCTGGAGAAGCTTGACGCCAAGACCTATGTGGCAAAAATCAGCCACACGGTCGGAGAAAAGAAACGAGTAGCGATTGTCAACAGAGCGGAAGAACTACAGATCAGAGTTGTGAATCCAAGAGTCACGAGAAGGGAGGAGGTCCCTGAGGCCAAAGAGCCCCCCATTGAGGAGCGTGAAGCTCCCGAGGAGCAACCGCAACCAGACGTTAAGCAGGAGCAACTCAAAGAGGAGGAGAAACCGTGAACGTCAGAAGCCAGAGGAGACTGGCCTCAGGGATACTAAAGGTCGGAGAGAATAGAGTATGGATAGACCCAGATGAGATCGAGAAGGTCAGTTCAGCGATAACTCGGGATGAGATCAAAAGGCTCGTTCACGAAGGAATCATTCAGGCACTCCCGGAAAAAGGCACGAGTCGAGGCAGGCAAAGAGCGTCACACCGGAGGCGTGTCCTAGGAAGGAGAAGTGGTCCCGGCAGAAGCAAGGGAAGTCGAAGATCAAAGGAGACCTGGGTCGAGAAGATCAGATCAATCAGAAGAAGGCTGAGACAGCTCAGAGACAGAAGAATGATCGAGAGATCAGTGTACCGAAAGCTGAACCATATGGCAAGCGGAGGCGCCTTCAGAAGTGCAAGCCACGTCAACGAATACATAGAATCTCATCATTTGGCGAGGAGGAGATAATCGCAGTGGTTCGAGGGCCTACATACAGCATGCCACATCGCAGAAGAAGAGAGCATCGAACTGACTACGAGAAGAGATCAGCGCTCGTGGTTTGCGGCCTTCCGAGAATGGTTGTCAGAACCTCGAACAAACATACATCTGTTCAGTTCGTGGAGGCCAAGCCAGAAGGAGACCAAGTGTGCGCTGCAGCAAAGTCCACCGAGCTTGGGAAGCTGAACTGGAAATACGGGGGAGGAAATCTGCCCGCAGCCTATCTCACTGGTATGCTTGCAGGGCTGAGAGCGGCCAAGAAAGGCCTTCGCGAGGCAGTGCTCGACATCGGCCTTCGCAGAGTCAGTGAGGGGGCGAGGGTATTTGGTGCCCTGAAGGGAGCGGTTGATGCAGGAATTGAAATCCCACATAACAAGGAAATACTTCCTCCCGACTCAAGAGTCAAGGGAGAGCACATAGCCTCCTACGCGAAACAACTTGCTACAGACCCGGAGCGGTATCGAACGCAGTTCTCAGAATACCTTTCAAGGAGACTAAAGCCCGAGGATCTTCCTTCCATCTTCGAAGAGACTAGAGAGAAGATTGCTGGTTCGGAAAAAGGACCTCAAAAGGAGGCTGAGAAATAGTGGGCGTGCGCCAAGAGAGAGCCTCCAGTCAAGAAACATGGACCCCAAGAACGATACTTGGAAAGATGGTACAAGAAGGAAAAGTCATCTCCATCGACGAAGTCTTCACGCAAGGCTTGAAGATAATGGAGCATCAGATAGTTGAAGCGCTTCTTCCCAACCTCCAGCACGAAGTTTTAGAAATCGGCTTCGTCCAGAAGCAAACCGACGCCGGAGAGAAGTCTCGCTTCAAGGCTGTAGTTGTCATAGGAAACGGCGAGGGCTATGTAGGCATAGGCGACGGAAAGGCGAAGCAGGTCAGAATCGCCATAGACAAAGCCACTACGCAGGCAAAACTGAACATCATTCCAATACGCAGAGGGTGTGGGAGTTGGGAGTGCGCCTGCAATCATCCCCACTCCCTTCCGTTTAGGGTGAGAGGGAAATGCGGAAGCGTGATAGTGGAGGTAATTCCAGGACCTAGGGGGCTAGGACTGGTTGCAGGAGAGATACCGAAAGTCGTCTTGAGATTGGCAGGCGTGAAGGACTGTTGGACAAGGAGCTTCGGGTCAACATCGACTGCTTCTTCAACAGCCTATGCGGTATACGATGCCCTGCGATCGACATATCGCATCGTCACCCCTGGTGACTGGGTCAGGTAGGGGATACTTGGTAGAAAGGAAGAGGCTTAGAAGAGAGAAGAAGCTGCCGGCGAGAAGAGTCAGGAAGAAAGTTCCCTCGGAAATCTCAAAAGGCAGCTGTATCATCGCCGTGAGGCTCCGTGGGGAGTCTGGAGTCTCGAGGGATGTGAAGGCCACACTGAATATGCTGCGTCTGCCCAGGAACCACAACGCAGTTTTGATCTACAAGAAACCCGACGCCTTGGGAATGATCAGGAAAGCAAAGGACTACATAACTTGGGGAGAAGCCAACAAAGATGTTCTGAGAATGCTGTTCCAGAAAAGATGTAGACCCGAGGGCACAAACGAGCTCACAGCGAAATACTTGAAAGAGAAACTCCAAGTTTCCTCAATAGAGAGACTTGCTGAAGCGATAGAACGAGCGGAAATCCCGTTGGGCAGACTCTACGAAGCAGGAATCCCTCCCATCTTTCGCCTTCATCCTCCTAAAGGCGGATTCAAGAGAGCTTTGAAACGTCCCTTTGGAGATGGGGGGGAGCTAGGTGACAGAGGAGCCGAAATCGGGTCCCTCATCTCTCGAATGATATGAAGAACGGATGGTTTCCTCCAATGCGGAGACTTCATGTGAAGAGCGACGCTGGGGCGAGCAACAGAAGGCGACATAAAGACGATTTCGATATTTTCGGTCCAATAGTTTCATGAAAGATCGATCGGATTCGGCAAGTTGCTAAACGCTTAAATTGACCGCGCCTGAACAATCACCAAATGCTGCATCAAGAGTGATCCCAAGCTTGCCCACGAGGCATAGAAAAGTAAGAAAAATGCGCGGCTCAAGGACTCATGGGTGGGGAGTGTCAGGCCAGCACAGGGAAAGTGGAATGCAAGGCGGCCGAGGAGGGGCAGGGCGCCTCACGCATAAGAAAACTAGACTGACGGTTGAAGGAGTTTCGATGGCTAAGCATGGTTTTGTGAGCCACTCAAGGAAAACCGTCAGAACGATAAATGTGAACGATCTTGCCACTCTGATACCTGAGCCGTCCGATGCGAAGTCAAAGGACGAGCTCCCCCTGATAGATCTGTCAAAGCTGGGTTATAACAAGCTTCTTGGGAAAGGAATTCTTGATCGGCCGATAGAAGTCAGGGTTGCAAAGCTATCAGAATCTGCTGCGAAGAAGGTTGAAGCGGCTGGAGGAAAGATAGTCCGTCTCAAATAGGTGGCTTTCTTGGTCCGTTTTATTGGACTCTTTCAACCACTTGCGAGATTTGTTCCAACTGTATCCGCCCCTGACCGGAAGGTCTCATTCAATGAGAAGCTGTTTTGGACAGGTATGGTTCTTATCGGCTATCTCATCATGACTGAGATCCCTCTCTATGGGGTTGGGGGAAGAAGCGCAGAGGATCCCTTCAGTGCAATGCGGGTCATCTTTGCCTCTGAGAGAGGCACACTGATGGAGCTGGGAATAGGACCGATAGTGACAGCAGGCCTTATTCTTCAGGTGCTTGCAGGCTCACAGATGATAAAGGTTGACTTCACAGATCCTCAGGATAGATCACTCTTCACAACGGCAAGCAAAGTCCTGTCCATAGTTATGTATGTTTTTCAGATAAGCGCTTACATGATTGCTGGTGCATTCGGAACGACGGTCACCCCTCGGACAGCATTCGTTATCGTTCTGCAGTTGGTGAGTGCAGGAATTGTGCTGATCCTATTGGATGAATTACTGCAGAAAGGATGGGGACTGGGAAGCGGGATCAGCCTCTTCATTGTCGCAGGCGTAGCGTCACGGATACTGTGGGACTCGATTGCTCCCATGGGTCCGATGAGCGACAAGAAGTTCTTAGGGGCAATCATTGCTTTTGCACAATCGGTTGGATCTTCATCAACGGTATGGGACATGTTCCACCGTCCTGGAGGACTGCCCGACATGCTGGGCTTGCTTACAACCCTTATCGTGTTTGCAGGCATCATCTATATTGATAGTCTCCGGGTTGAGGTTCCGGTTTCGCATTCAAGGTTTAGGGGGTTCAGAGGGAAATTCCCGATCAAGCTTCTCTATGTATCTAACATACCTGTGATCTTCACGGCCGCGCTCTTTGGCAACATATACTTCATCACGCAGCTGATCTGGTCCAGATACAACCAGTCTGGCACAAACTTTTGGCTGAATCTTCTAGGGATATTCAAGGCGGAAGGTCAGACATACCAGCCCAGTAGCGGGCTTGCGTATTATGTTGTTTCCCCCAGGAACTTGGAGAATGTGATGAGTGACCCCATTCGTGCAATAGTATATGCCGGCTTGATGATGACGATATGCGTGTTCTTCTCCATGACATGGATCGAAGTGGGAGGCATGGACGCCAGGACCGTGTCTCAGCAGCTGGTTGACTCAGGGATGCAGATAGAGGGTTTCAGACGCTCATATGCTCCAATCCAGCAAGTGCTTTCCAGATACATACCAACCGTGACAATACTGGGCGGACTAGTCGTAGGTGCAATAGCCTCATTCGCTGACTTCCTAGGCGCGTTCGGTTCCGGCATGGGCATTTTACTGTCGATAGGTATCATACAGCAATACTACCAGATATTGGCTCAGGAAAGGATTAGTGAAATGTATCCTGCGGTTCGATCGCTTTTGGGAAAGTGATCGGAACGAAGGCCACTGTAATCGTATCGGGGATACCGGGGGTTGGCAAGACCACAGTGTTCAGGGAGCTTGAAGCACAAGCCAAAGCTAAAATGGTCGAGGCCCACAGCTTCAGCGTATTCGGCCCTCACTGGGTCACCGGTGAGAATCATGGGGAATGAAGAAGGAAAGCAGGCGCAAGCAGAGGAGAGCTATTGGAGACGATAGTAGAGAGGCTTGGATAGTTGCTGACGATACTTGACGAGATAGTTAAGTGGCTTATGGCGCTACTCGCACCATATGCGACAATACCTAATTCTACTTTCTTCATACTTGGCGTTGCAGGTGTTCTTGGGATTACGTCAAATCTGGCTAACCGTTTCCTTGTAGATATGCGGGCGATGAAGGAGATGTCGGCTGAGGTGAAGGCTTGGCAAGAGGAGTTCAATAAGGCGAGAAAGTCCGGTGACAAGCAGTTGTTGGCAAAGGTCACAAAGAAGCAGGCCGCAATCATGCGACTGCAAAGCAAGATGACGTTCGATCGAATGAAGGTCACACTGATCTTCTTCATACCGTTCCTTCTGGTGTGGAATGTGCTTAGCATGTTCTACGGAGGGGGCTCTGAACGCATGTTTACGGCATACTCACCCTTTTTTGTGCGGTGGCTGCTGGAGGGCCCGCGTCTCATCCCTGACGTTTCCCTTCCCATCAAACTCTCATACTTTACCTGGTACCTAATCTGCTCCTTTGCCATAAGCCTCCCCACATCAAGGCTTCTGGGCACTTATCCTGAGCAGGAGTGACTGGTCATGGTCAGGCGGGCGAAACGTGCAAGAAGACGGAAAAGAGTTGTCATTCCAACTCCGGGCGGTGGCACCAGCGTCCAATTCAGAAGAGGTAGGCGTGGAGCGCCAAGATGCGCCATCTGCGGTTCAATGGTGAGGGGCATACCTTACTCCAGTATTCGAAAGCATACAAGATCAGGGCGAAGGCCTTCAAGGGCGTATGGCGGTACAATCTGTCCCTCATGCCTTGCGGAAGCACTCAGGAGAGAGGCTCGAGGTCAAACCTAAGTGAATCTAGTGCTAGCGATCAGCGGGCTTCACGGTTCTGGAAAGTCAACCTATGCTCGCGCGCTGGCTGAGGCCTTTGGACTGAGGCTTGTCTCGGCAGGGCAGTTCTTTCGAAGGATCGCCAAGGAAAGAGGGATTACTCTAGAGCAGTTGACGGAGGATGCAAGCAAGGATCCTCGCATAGACAAGTTGATTGACGACATGACGAAGCATGAGGCTGAGAAGGGGAACGTGATCCTAGACGGACAACTTTCAGGATGGATGGCCCGAGAGAAGGCTGACATCAGAATATTCCTCACAGCACCTGATAATGTAAGGTTCGAAAGGATCGCCCTTCGCGATGGAATACCGGTCGAGGACGCTGGAAAGCAGACTCTGATGAGAGAGGCCGCTCAGAGAGACCGATTTATCCGCTACTACGGGATAGACCCTTCTGACCTATCCAACTACGATGTGGTCTTCGACACAAGTCTTGAATCGCTCAATGAGAATATCAAAATTCTTAAGAACATCCTATCCGACTACCTTGCGGAAAAAGCCAAGAAGTGAAAGCCTCATGCCCGCTATCGAAGTAGGAAGGATATGTGTCAAAACTGCCGGCCGTGAAGCCGGGAGCAAATGCGTTGTCGTTGACGTCATCGATGGTAATTATGTTTTGGTGACGGGACCGAAGACGCTCTCGCGTGTCAAACGTCGGAGAACAAATGTGAAGCATATCGAGCCGACCCAAGACAAAATTGATCTCAAGAAAGATGCAACTGACGAAGAAGTTCTCAAAGCTCTTGACAAAGCAAAGAAGACAGCAGCAGTCAAGGCTGAGGTCAAGCCGAAGATCAAGTAGGCAGGCTTGCACCCCGGCTCTACAATCAATTTAATTCTTGCTCAGTGGTCTTGGTTGAGGGATCAGCATGAACCTCCTTCCACCATGGAGCATGAAGAGAGAGACAGTCGCCAAAACCGAGGCAGAAACTGACGAGGCTTTGGGGCATGACCCGTACTCCCGACCGATGAGTCTCCATATCCATTTCGGAATGGTCAACTTAGACAAGCCGTCAGGCCCTTCGAGCCATGAGGTTGTGGCCTGGGTCAAACGGATGCTTGGACTGAAGCACGCCGGACACGGCGGAACCCTTGACGCCTGAATTGGCGGGGGAGATCCGAAAGTCACCGGGGTGCTTCCCGTCGCGTTTGAAGACGCTACGAAGGTAGTTCAAGCCTTCTTGCTTTCGGGGAAAGAGTACGTCTGCCTCATGCAACTCCATGAAGACATAGCCGAGCAGAGAATTGCGGACACGCTTGCTGAGTTCGCTGGGGAAATCTTTCAGAGGCCACCTCTAAGGGCTTCAGTAAAGCGGGCTGTAAGACGACGAAAGATCTACTCACTAGACGCCCTTGAGATTGACGGTAGAAGGGTTCTCTTCAAGGTTGCTTGCCAAGCCGGAACATACGTTCGCAAGGTCTGCAGCGATATAGGCGAGGTGCTTGGATGTGGAGCGCACATGAGTGAGCTACGTAGGACAAGAGCCGGGCCTTTCAGTGAGGATAGGAACCTGTGTTCGATGTACGATCTTCTCAACGCATGCGACCGCTGGAAGGTTGGAAAAGGAGAAGAAGAGCTCAGGGCGATCATTCGACCGATGGAGGAAGCGTTCGAGTTCATACCGAAGATCTGCATCAGAGACTCAGCCGTCGACGCGATCTGTCATGGCGCAGATCTGGCCGTGCCAGGCGTGGTCAAACTAGATCAGGGAATTGCGACGAACTCCTCGATTGTATTGATGTCCCTGAAAGCTGAGGCTGTGGCGCTGGCCAAAGCCTTGATGTCCACGGAGCAGATAGTTGAACAGGACCATGGAATCGCAGCCAAGACAGTCCGAGTAATCATGCCGCCAGGAACCTATCCTTCTCTTTGGAAGAAGACATGAGACACGAAGCCAAGTCTTGACGATCGGTTCTGCGTGAAGCCCGTGTCTATTCAAGACAACAACAGCAATATAGATGTGCATCCAATCAGATCGGGGCCAAAGAAACACAAGCAAGCACGCCGGGGTTCCCGAGCCAGGTACGGGGCAGATTGCTCTATGAGCCAAAGCCTGGAGATGAACAAAGGAACATGAAAGCCTGTGGCCCTCACGGGCCTCGAGGGTTCAAATCCCTCCCCCGGCGCCAATACATGCTACACCCTCACTTGGGGTTCCAAGGTCCCAGCAAACATCTGGGTCATATGCTCCCTGAAAGGCGAGGCCTCGATTCTGTCACATACGAATCCTCAGTACTCCGTGCCCTTCGGTTCGATGCGGCAACCATTTTAACTTGCTAGTAGCCAAGAAGAGAGAGCAGCTCTTGACGCGGCAAATCCTGATTGAACAGAGATGAAATGCTTTGCAGAAGTCTGAAGAGAAGACTGTGGAGGTTGAATCCCTAAAAGAATTCTGCATCAATGTTTTGAGGAAGCTTAACGTTCCATGTGAAGAAGCGGAGGTAACTGCGGATATTCTGGTCTCAGCGGATCTGAGAGGGATTGATTCGCATGGAGTCTCACGACTACCTAGGTATGCGAGAAGGCTGATGAATGGATGGATTCGGCCTGAGGCTAAGATTACAATAAAAAGAGAAACCCCTGTAAGCCTGTTGATAGATGCAGAAAACAGTTTAGGGCAAGTGGTCGCCTACAGAGCAATGAAGCGATGTATCGAGAAAGCTGGGCGATCTCATTTTGGATTTGCATCCATAGCCAATGGCAACCACATTGGAATCGCCGGCTACTATGCCATGATGGCTCTGAGAGCGAACATGATCGGACTTTGCATGACCAATGCTTGGCCACTTGTCGTTCCAACTTTCGGCGCGGAACCGATTCTCGGGACGAATCCAATAGCTTTTGCCGTACCAACCAAGCATGAACTCCCCTTCGTCTTGGACATGGCTACGAGCGTCGTACCTATCGGAAAGATGGAGGTCTACAGGAGACACGGAAAGGCTGTGCCTGTAGGTTGGGCGATAAACGAAAACGGCAACCCTGCACGTGACGCAGAAACTGTAATGCGTTGCGTGTACGATTCGAAACGTGGTGGACTCTTACCGCTTGGAGGTCCGGAGGAGACAGCGGGGTACAAAGGATATGGTTTGTCTCTACTTGTTGACATACTTTCAGGCATACTATCCGGAGCAGCCTATGGGCCTCATGTCGGAACCCCTGAGGATCCAAAACCTTCCAATATCGGGATTTTCGTTGGCGCTATTGATATCAACGCCTTCACTCCAATAGATGAGTTCAGAGAACGCATGGACGTTATGATCAAGTCTATCAAAGCATCAGTCAAAGCCAAGGGTCAGGACAGAATCTACATTCACGGGGAAAAAGAATGGGAGCTAGAGAAACGGCACAGAAAGACTGGAATACCGTTGTACGTCACAGTCTGGCAGAGCTTGCGAGATCTGGCTAAACAACTCAACCTGGGATTTCCTCTGTAGCATACATCCCAGTTTCGACGCGACAGTTCTGCAAATTGAATGGCACGAAATGCTTCTTTCATTTCTCAAACGGCTTTCGTCCGACGTATAGTAAGTGTTCTGCTCCGCCGTACAAACTTGAGTCCCTGCCCAATCTGTAGTTTAGCTCAACCCAGACATCAAAGGCCTCTGCGGCCAGCTCATTGACTTTCTCTTCGATCATGCTGATGACTCCTTCGCAGGCAATCACACCTAAGGTCTTGAAGCCCTCGCCTTCCATCAGTGGCTTGATCTCAGCGGGCTCCGCAAAGTAGGCACTGGTGCGCCTGAAATGCTCGGCCCGAGTGCCATATTGAATGCGTGATGGTCGTTGCACGCCTGTGCTCAGGATCTGCTTGGCGAGTTCAACGTAGTCATGAGATGCTGGCTCGTTCTTCGCCACCCAGCGAACTGGAGCGTAGCGCGTGATGAATGTCGCGAAGATTATTCCGTGACGCTTCAGCACTCTGATTGTTTCCTGAAGGGCTTTGCGTCGCTCCTTCTCCGTAGGCAGGTGATATAACGGACCCATGAGAAGAACCGCATCGAAGCTCTCATCTCCAAGATTTTTCAGGTTGGTAGCGTTGCCGTGTACGTAGCCAGAAAGTTCAACACCGATCTCCTTGGCTTTCTGCTTAGCAAACTCAAGACAGCCCTGCGAAAGATCAAACAGTGTGACCTGATGCCCACGTTGCGCCAAGGCAATCGAATAGCGACCTGGTCCTCCTCCAATATCTGCGATCTTCGCTGGTGGAGTAGGTAAGTAATCTTCGAAGGTCCGCAATGTCACAGCGAATTCTGTGCGATGACGTTGCAACCGGTCCCATTCGTATTGAGCATTCTGATCGTAGAACGCCTCAGTCTCGTTCAAACCATTCTACCTCCTTCGTGCTTGACTCATTTTGCCCTTGAATGTGTCCGCTCAAGCTCGTCCTTTTCCTCAAAGAACTGTTCTCAGATTGAGTATGAAGATAGAGTAGTTCAGATAGCTGGCAAAGCTTACCCAAATCAAATAGGGAATGAGAATCAGAGCAGCAATCCTTGAAACCCTGAAGAAAGAGAATATTGTAAGAACAATTGCGAACCACAATGCCACGATCTCCACCAAACCTAGCAACGGCGACTTCAAGCCAAAGAAGAAGAAGGACCAGAGTATGTTCAGCGCCAATTGGATGCTAAACACGATGATCGATCTTCTTACAGTGCTCTTGTCAAATCCGACATTCCAGACAACGAAAAGCGAGACACCCATCAAGAAATAGAGCATCGTCCAAATCGGCCCAAAGACCCAGTTTGGTGGAGCGAGGTCTGGCTTACGAAGACGGACATACCATGTTTCTATTGCGGGGACTGTGAAGACCGAGCCAATCACTCCGGATAGCAGACACACTGCAATGGCAAGGAAAAGGCGAATGTAGGCCTTCATCCGAATGCTCTCCACGTACATAGTTCCATTGAGCAAGGTAAACTCATCGCTCTCAAAAAATCCCGTACCATGGGAACTGATTGTGAACCAGCCGAAAACGGTGCGGAAAAGGGGAAAAGGCCGCACCTACAGGCTTGCGGAATGTCTTGCAGAGCCAATTTCTGAAACACCTTGTCTTGCCGCAGAGGAATGATAAGTTCAAGACGGGCCAGGAGAGTAGACGAGCCTATAGCCGAAGTCGTCTTCATGAGCCTAGCACACAAGTATGTATGCAAGAGATGGCTGAATTGAGTAAGGCTTACGACGTCATAGTGGTGGGAGCAGGGCCGGCAGGATTGGCCGCAGGTCTTCATTCTGCGCTTTTCGGCCTCCGCACCCTAGTGGTGGATGCTGGTGAGAAGGCAGGTGGAATGGCCGCAAGAGCACGTGGCTTGGAGAACTATCCTGGCTTTTACAGAATTTCCGGACGAAGGCTTACGGAGAGAATGACTCTCCAAGCCAGGAAAGCTGGCGCTGAGATTCATACCTCGGAGGTGGTTGTGAACCTTTCTCTGGACAACGACAAGAAGATCGCTAGAACCCAGCTAGGGACATATTCCGCTAGGGCCTTGATACTTGCTACGGGAGACAGCATGAAAGGGCTTGGAATGAAGTGGGAGACGTGGATCGGCGGAGGCGTTGCCTACTGTGCAGAATGCAGTGCCCCTTTCCTCATGGGGCGAGATGTCATCGTTGTGGGCGCATGCCAAGAGGCTGTGCATGAAGCTCTATGTCTCACCAAGACTGCAAAAAGGGTGCGCTTGGTTGATCACGCAAACACCTTTGCTGTCGGCGAAAGGACAAGAAGAAAGTTGGCGAGGGAAGGCATACGCCTGATAGAAGATTATGTAGGAATAGAAATCAAGGGTAAGCCGCCTTTGAAGCGGCTTGTTCTACGTCGTATAGGAGAGTCATCAAGGAAGGAATTGAGGACAAACATTGTTTTTGTAGTTGGCGGCGTCAAGCCTTTTGTCTCTGTCTTGCGGCAAGCTAGAATTGGAACTCATAGATTGGGCTGTGTCGTGGTAGATGAGCTCGGACGAACTAATGTTAGGGGGGTTTTCGCGGCTGGTGCCTGTGCCTCAACCGTTAGAGACACAGTACCCGCCTGTACAGGTGACGGCACCAATGTTGCGACGAGTGCTCGCCTGTTCCTTAAGTACAGATGTTAGGCGTCGCGTCATCGCCACACTAAGACACCCCTTCAAGGCGAACTCTCGAAGACGCTCAGTGCCTATTCATATCTGAATATGGATGACGCAGGTGAGGTTCTCCATCACACGGTTAAGCAACCTGGGGGCAGTCGCAGATTCGGAGCGTCTGTTTCTTGAGGGCAAACAAGTATTCAAAAGGCGGTCGCCTACTCGGAAGAGATGGGCGGAAGCAAAATGTCTGCTAGGAGTCCTCCCCCGTCGGCAACCTTCAACGGCAACAAGCTACGCACCCGCCGTATCGACCGCCCAGACTTCGATTCGGATGATACCCTGAACATATTGATGGTTGCTGTGGAGCGAGGGCTCTCTGTTCTAGGCGAAAGCATCGCACACGTCATATTCTATCACATGGACAAGAAATATTCACTGAAGAAACACGAGATCTTCGAAAAGCCTGATCGGTTCGTTGAGGTTTTGCAAGACATGTTCGGCTCTGGCGCGGCAACCCTGGAGAACCTCATCATCCAATCCATATGTTCAACAATCGGCCTCAACCCAAGCACGCTGAACACGCTTACACTCTCTCAATGCATAAAGGACGCTGAAATGGCAGTCAAGATCAAGAAGACAAGAACCGATCTGCCGTAGGATATCTCGTGATGGCAAACATAGCAAGAAAGTCCTATGGCGTCCGTGAGCAGAAGAGATTCGAAACCTGAGCGATTCCTCCCCTCTCTTCTGCTCAAGCCTACATTCTGCTTCCAAGATCAGCCAATATGAGCCCTGCACAGAATTCTCCTGTCATCATTTGAGTTGATCTTGCGTTGCCACTGAGCTTAAGCAGTGCGCAAGAGTCCATGTCTTCTAGAACTCAGCGAGTAAAGGACTAAGGCGTAGAACAGCGGAACGAAAGAGATAACAGGAGGCTAAAGGCAAAATCGTCGACATTGACTGAGGTTCCAGACATGTCGACTCCCAAAGAAGCGGCAACCGGAACGCACAATCTGGAATTCCCTCTTCAATTGAGATTGATGCTCAAGAGAGCTCTTGATACTCCGGAGAGCTTCTGGGGAGAGATAGCCCACGAGCTTCATTGGTTCAAACGTTGGGACAAAGTCTTCGAGGGAAACTATCAGAAATTCACTTGGTTCAAGGGCGGAATGACAAACATATCATACAACTGCTTAGAATATCAGGTCACGAAAGGAAAAGGCAACCACACGGCGATAATATGGGAAACCGGCGAAGGCTTACCTACTCGAGTCCTAACCTACAATCAGCTTCTACATGAAGTCAAGCAGTTCTCATCCGCCTTAAGAGCACTAGGAGTCAAGAAAGGCGACAGAGTAACAATCTACATGCCGACCATTCCTGAAGCTGCAGTTGCAATGTTGTCTGCTACACGAATCGGGGCAATTCACTCCGTTGTCTTCGGAGGATTCGGATATGGAGCCTTGGCCGAAAGGATAGCAGATGCTGAGTCGACGATTGTTGTCACCGCAGATGTTGGTTATAGACGCGGCGAGGAGGTTAACCTCAAAGGAGTCCTAGACAAAGCCATTGAGACAATTGGAGGAGGCGTAGAAAGAGTCATCCTTTTCAGAAGAAAGGAAGGATCCCCTCCTCTTGTTCCAAGCAGAGACATTTTGTGGGAAGAGGCGATAGAGAAGGGAAAAGGAGTAGACGCTGAAGTTGAAAGCGTAAATGCCGATGATCCCGCCTTCATACTGTACACTTCGGGAACGATGGCCAAGCCCAAAGGCACGGTTCAACCTCATGGAAGTTATCAAGTGTACATCTACGCGATGGGCAAATGGGTCTATGACATGCGGGAGACAGACGTTTGGTGGTCGACCTCAGATGTAGGCTGGATAGTAGGCCACAGCTACGTCGTCTACGCTCCGTTGCTGTTTGGCTGTTCAACAATAATGTACGAAGGCGTGCCAGATTACCCGTCTCCCGACATATGGTGGCAGATAATGGAGAGAAATCGCGTCACTCAGGCTTGGCTCTCTCCAACAGGGGTACGCGCATTGATGAAGTACGGTGAGACATGGCCTAAGAAGCATGATTTGAACTCTTTGAGGCTTGTAGTTTGCGCAGGAGAAGTTCTCAATCCTCCAGCCTGGGAATGGCTCCAAAAGAAAGTCTTCGAGAACCGAATCCCAGTGATTGACCACATGTGGCAGACTGAAAGCAGTGGTCCTATGGTAGGCAACCCATACGGAATCGCCTTGCTGCCTATAAAGCCGGGGTCTGCGACAATACCTCTCCCTGGGATCGACGCAGACATAGTCGATGAGGAGGGGAAATCTGTTCCCGTTGGGGTTGAGGGGACGTTTGTGTGCAGACGCCCCTTTCCCGGTTTGACCCCGACCCTTTGGCGAGACCATGAGCGCTATGTGCAAGACTACTGGAACCGGATTCCAGGTGTATACTATAGCGGCGACGCAGCCATGAAAGACAAGGACGGCTACTTCTGGTTTCTGGGCAGAGTTGACGAGGTTATCAAGATCTCAGCCCACAGAATCGGCACAATTGAAATAGAAAGTGCCCTCCTCCAGCATCCAGCTGTTGCCGAAGCTGCCGTCGTCGGGCGTCCCGACCCGGTGAGAGGTGAAGTAGCCTCTGCCTTCATCGTCCTGAAAGGTGAACATGCGCCCGATGAGGCTCTGAAGCAGATCTTGAGGGAATTGGTCAGAAAGACTTTGGGTCCTATAGTCGTCGTCAGCGACATATTTTTCACCAGTAAGCTTCCCAAGACGAGAAGCGGCAAGATCATGCGTCGACTCATAAAGGCAATAATAACGAACAAACCTTTGGGAGACTACTCAACAATCGAAGACGCAACAGCATTGGATGAACTGAGAAAAGCCGTGGGAATCCCATAGGAAACTTCTGCCATGCCGCGTGCCCGTCACAAGGAAAGCAGACCTAGTTTTGGGCGCGCAAAAATCATTTCACACCCGCGATACATCGAAAGCGCATGGCTTGAGCAATATGAAGGACTCGCAAGACGATTCGCTTGCCTTCTTCGCTCCAACACTGGAGATCTAGTTGAGATAGGTTGTGGAAGGGGACAATTGACGATCCCTCTTTCAAGACTTGTCGCTAGTGATCGTATCACAGTCGTAGACAGGTTCACTGGCCCATACTCCAAGGACTATAGGCACCTTAAATCGACGTTGACACGAGAGAAAGTACGCAAAGTCAGCGTAGTCGTTTCTGACTATGTAAGCTGGCTAACCAGGCAACTCCACGATAGATACGATGCATTGATTTCGAACGAATTTCTATGTGAAATCGACTCCGCGGAGATGCGCAGTTTTCTCTCAGAGTGCTACCGAGTGCTAAAACCAAAAGGAATCACAATCCATGGATTCCTCTCGCCACAGGCAAGGAACTTCCGTCAAAGATTGACGATCGAGGCGGATTCCAATCCCAGATGGACCAAGTTTCCTCCGAAAGAATGGTTCTCTCCAGAACCAGAATCCGTTGCCTATCAGCTTGGGCGAACTGGATTCAGAAGAGTCAGAACGCTTAGGATCAGAAGTAATCTGAGAATCAAGGCGAGCGCTGCAGAAGAGCTTCTCAAAAGGTGGAGCGTCAAGGAAACTTTTTGGAAACTTCATGAAGAACAGCTCAAGCAGGAGGGATTAGAAATCCCAGACTGGATCTTGGTAACAGGGCTTAAGCCTCCGTGAGAATCGGTCCAGCGATGACTTTAGAGGCGGCTCCACGAACCTTACTCGAACGTGGGAAGCGTTTCTTCTGCTTCGAGGCACAGTCGTCAGAAAGGATGGACCAGAGGCCGTCGTACCGCACCACTTCGTTGACAGGAACGAAGTCCATGAGATGCTTTCAGGCTATTGCATAGTCGAATTGAACGATATTGAACACGAGTATGATGAGCTAAAGTCAAAGAGCTGCCATTTCATAGCCACAGCTATAAAGGCTTGACCCATCACCCCAAGTTAGGCAAAGTCAAGAAGACTACATTGGAATAGCAGACATCCCATGGGTGCTGGACTCAGCTGCAACTATTTCACGGCTGTGGGGGATAAATGGGCCTTTTCGATCTTCGTTGGCGAGCGTCTCCGCTTAGTTGCTACACGGGCAGGATCGGTTGCAGCCCTACCGTTTCTCAAGTGCGTACAGGAGAAGTTCTCGGGGCACATTAACCGAAGTGGTCTGCCTCAACGCTTGCCAGCTTGGAGAGGCGTTAACCTCGAGGACGCAGTAGCCTCTATCTGGTATCTCGGCGACATCCACGCCTGAGTATTCCAGGCCCAGAGCCTCTGTAGCCTTAATCGCCAACTCACTCAGCTCGGGGGCCGGAAGGACAGCACTCGCCTGTCCACCTTGGGAGACATTGGATTTCCATCCGCCAGGGGGCGCCTGACGGGTCATGGCGGCAGCCACACGCTGCCCAATCACGAAGATTCTTGTGTCCCTGTTGGCCGACGGAAGGTACTCCTGAACCATCATCGGCCTCCCTATCATCTCGAGGCTCTGGAAGGCGTTGTAGGCAAGATCCGGGTCTTCGAATCTCAATGACCCGTAACCCATCGAGCCTATGATCGGCTTGTAAACGATTCTCTTCACAATTCTGGCATTCCTGTAGGCTTGAAGGGCGCTTTCAGTCACAAATGTGCGTGGAATAGGGATTCCGACGCGAGCCAGATTGCACATAGTCAGATATTTGTTTCTAGCGTTGAGCAGAGGGTCGACGGGGTTTATCACTCTAACACCCGACAGTTCAAGGTGAGTTAGCACTCCGATCCGCTTGGTTATCTTTTCACATGTTCCTCTACCTAGTCCCCTCAGAAAAGCTAAGTCCGGCCTATCGAGCTCCTCACTCTTCGCATAGAACCTTGAGCTTTTCCCGTCAATACATCCCGAGAGGTCGACGGCACTTACAAGCGTGACATTGTGGCCAAATTCGCGCGCTTCTCCCGAAAGGTCTTCAATGTTCCTGTCAACATCTTTCCCATGAACTATCAAGATGTTCATTCCGGCTCGCTTCCTCCCTTGGCCTTGACTGTGAGGAGGCCATTGACGTAAGGGTCTATGGAGGAAAGGAAGGAATTAAGCTTGAGCGCCGGAACGATCGGAACTCCGCCTATCGAATTTGGGCCCGCGTCAATCAAGCTAACGACAGCAGGAACGAAATATACAGTCTTGTCAGCGGAAATGCCAAGTCTATTCCTAGTCGTCCTATCTGAAGCTAGACTCTTGACCCTCTCAACTTGCTTTGCAACGATTTCTCTGGCTAGTGCTCCGCGTAGTCCTTTCATCCAATGCTTACAGTCCAGACAGATGACAAGCATATGCCCAACCCCCACCACATCGATCTCTCGGCGTCGATCATTTGCCTTAAAGGCAAAATGCTTGATAGTTGAGAACCCATTTCCCTCCAAAGACTTAACGGTGATATCCTCAAACTCCTGCCAACTCAGGAGACGGCATATCCTTTCGAAGTCAGCTCCTTCATCCAGGGCCTTGACCGCCAGACTGAGTCTCTGCTCAGAGCCGGCTGCCACGATATTGTTCTGAAACTCAAGCATTCCCGCATCAGAGAGCTGTCTCAACTGAATTTGCGCTTCGGTACGAGGCAGCTTGCCTATCCTGCAAACTTCCTCAAGTGAGCACGCGTTGCTGCCCTTGGTGAGGCTTAGAATTGAGGCTAGAAGGCTTCTCATGAATGTGAAGCCTTCTCCTCGCCTTTATACATATACTGAGTAAGCGTTGTTGGTGTCGGCTTCGTGCCGATGGAATTGAAATGAGCTTTGATCCTGGTCTGGGCTTCTCGCTGCCCGGGCGTTAGTTTTCCGAGCATTTCAAGTACCTGCAGACAGTTTTCGACCGCGTATCCGTGGAAGTGGTTGTTGAAGTAGCCATACACCCTGTTAACATTCTTCGCTGCATCCTTAATCTTCGGTACCCACGGCGTTAGCTCTTGTGCGTCATAACGATAGTCGTACCAGAGTCGTGATCCCTTACCATGCCAGCGAAAATAGGCGAAGTCAGTTGTGAGATGTACGTCTGGAGGAAGTAGTGGCTCATCAACGATTACATAGGCTATCCGATATCTTGTCAACAAGTCCCAGGTTTCCGGTCGCATCCAAGAAAGATGACGAAACTCCACAGCGAATCTGTACTCGGCAGGCAAGACCTTGAAGAACTCTTCCATTTTCTTGAGCTCGAAGTCAAGGCTTGGCGGCAGCTGGATCAGTATGCAGCCCAGTTTACCGTCTTGCTGAAGCGGAGCCATCAACTGGCAGAAGCGTTTCACATCCTCATCTACCCTCTTTGCCAAATCGAGTTTCTTCTTGTGGGTTATCACCTGGGGCATCTTTGCTGCGTAGACAAAATCCGGATTAACGTGTCTCAGCCATCCCATGACTGTGCCCCGCGACGGGTAGGCGTAGAAGGTTGAGTCTATCTCTGCGGTAGCGAATATCCGGGAGTACGCTCTCAATTTGCTGTTCTTTTTGGTCTCGTATAGAGGTCCCACCCACTCGTCGTACGACCAGCCAGAGGTGCCTAGGTAGATTTCGCCCACTTCTCAACCACAAGATATAGGTCCATTTCACAGAATATAAGCAGGGCGCGCAATTGACTGAGATCCTAATCGGGGCAGGTGGATGGGCCTATTTCCATGTTCCGAGAGAAGACTCTCTGACAGCCTATGCCAGAGCCTTCAACTTTGTCGAGGTCAACTCAACATTCTACGAATATCCAGACATGCGAACTGCTAGGTCTTGGCGGAGAAGAGCGCCCAAGGACTTCGAGTTTGCGGTTCGTTGTCATCGAGATGTGACTCATGGAAACAGGCTTGAGCCATCAAGCGCGAACGTTGCCTCCCTAGAAAGAATCATGGACATATGCGAAGCGTTGAGGGCGCCAGTTCTACACGTCTTGACTCCAAGAGACATGAAGTTCAGCAAGCAAGCGGCTGAAAAGCTTCACGATCTTGTCGCGTCAGTCAACCCAGGCCAAGTGAGGATCGCCTTGGAAATTCCACGCTCCGACGTGGAGTCACTTGACCAGAACGCAATAAAGGTCATGCAGGACCTGAACATCGTCCACTGTGTCGATCTATCTCAGAGAGAACCAGCGTACATGTCAGATCTCCTATACACAAGACTCTTCGGCCCTAGAGAAGACAACATCTACCAGTTTACGGACGAAGAGCTCGAAAGGATCGACGCTAAAGCCTCAAGGCCGGAATTCGAGAAATCCGTTCTAGCCTTCCACGGCGTGAAAATGTATAAGGACGCAGCTAGGCTCAAAGTCTTCAGGAGCACTGGAAGCTTTCCCTCCGTCACCTCAAGCGTCGGTCTTGAATCCTTGCGTGAGGCCCTCTCAGAAGATCAGTCGTTCCCAACCTCCAAGGCAACGTTGATTGAAAGTCAAGGCTGGAAGATCATTGACTTGACCTCAGACAGAAGGGTTGCAGCTGCCACGGTGCTCGCAGAACTGCCTGACCGCCAATATCTCTCGTTGGATGACATAATAGTGACGCTCAAGAATCAAAGTTTGGGTCGAGATCGTAGGACTTCTTAGATATTGGTTTGGGACGGAAGGCTCCCCGATCAGAAAGATTAAGTCACCTTTATGGCATATCGCTTAGGGGTGACACGCACATGTTCTGTTCGAGGTGTGGTCGGGAATTGGCTGAGAAGGTTGCGTTCTGTCCGAGCTGCGGGGCCTCGACGCGCACACGCGCCTCGGGTTTCCTGATCGTCACAACGCCTACGATTCCAGGATACAGGATCAAGAAGGTGTTGGGAGTTGTTACAGGGTTGAGTCCTAGGACTCGGGGAATCCTCGGAAAATTTCTAGCTGGTTTTCAATCGGTGGTAGGCGGTGAAATCACTGCTTTCACGACTGAGCTGGAGAAGGCTAGGGAGGAAGCCATGGAAAGGGCGAGGGGAAAGGCTATCTCTATGGGAGCGAATGCGATCGTAGGATTGGATTTTGAGACATCAGACATAGGTTTGCAGGCAGGGATCACAATGATATCGGCAACGGGCACGGCGGTTGTAGTGGAACCAGAACCGTAGCCTGGCAGAGTCAGATGTTTGCCAACGATCGCTTACGAGTCAACCAACCGGCCCCTTGTTGAAACCCTTGCCTCCTAACATTATCTTCTATATGTCAGAAGACTGCTGCGAAACGGTAAATGGCTGCGGCGGCCATCCCAACGCTACATAGTGCAGGGCCAAGGTTGACCGCACATCACGGTTTCTATTCTTCTATTATCTCGACGTTGGCCCTAGGGACCGGAATGACACTGCCATCATCGAGTTCAACTGTAAGCACTCTTACGTAGGACTCGGATTCTATCTGCTGAAGGCCCACTGGCAGGCTGACAACCTTTCCGATGGCTCCGAAGTGAGGTCGCCTAATGATGCGAACAGGTGTGC
>CAZZFQ010000009.1:0-34588 GCA_964653695.1 uncultured Candidatus Bathyarchaeia archaeon
CGTTGCTGCTCGTGAATCCGCTAGCCGAGAGCAAGATCAGACAGGGGGTCACAACAGAAGTCATCGGCAACTGCGGCAGTTCACCTGCCCCCCTGAATGAGCACACAAAGGAAGAGGAGCGAAAAGATGCGGGAGAACTGGGGAAGAAGATCGATTGGGACTGGCTAAGCTTCGACGAGTTCCTGCGAAAGATAGAGAGAAAAGGCGTCGCACTGAACGTGGCTCCCCTCGTGGGCAACGCGACTATCCGAACCATGGTGATGGGTTATGAAGCGAGGAAACCGACCCCTTCCGAGCTCACAAAGATGAAGGCCCTGACAGCTCGATGTATGAAGGAAGGCGCCTTCGGCTTGAGCACAGGCCTGATCTACTCGCCTAGCTGCTACGCCATGACAAGGGAGATCATAGAGCTCTGCAAGGTAGTCGCCAAGTACGGGGGGATATATGCCTCCCACATTAGAGGCGAAGGCGGCCCCCTAATCTCCTCAGTACGTGAGGCGATAGCCATCGGAAGGGAGGCGCAGATCCCGGTGGAGATTGCGCATCACAAGGCAGCTGGCAAGAAGAACTGGGGCAAGGTCACGAAAACCCTTGCCATGATTCAACAAGCAAGAGATCATGGCGTAGACGTGACCTGCGACGTCTACCCATACATTGCTGGAGCAACAGGGCTCTCGGCAGGAATTCCATCTTGGGCGCATGAAGGCGGAACCGCCAAGATGATCGAGAGACTGAAAGACCTCAAAACGAGGAAAAGAATCAGACGCGAAATACAGAAGGGGATCCCCGGATGGGAGAACCTGATCGCCGAGGCAGGCCCCAAGAACATCATGATCACCTCATCCGAGAAGCATAGGAACTATCAAGGCAAGACAATCTCTGATCTGGCGAAAGCTCGACGAAAAGATCCTCTTGAATTCATCTTCGATCTTCTAGTCGAGGAGACAGCGAGAGTGGGAATCGTGATGTTCATGATAGACGAGAACGACATGAGAAAAGTCCTATCAAGCGAGTTCACGATGATCGGATCAGACTCCTCAGCTCAGGCTCCGTATGGAATCCTTGGAAAAGCAAAGCCCCACCCAAGAAGCTACGGCACCTTCGTGCGCGTCCTAGGCGAATATGTCCGTGAGGAAGGACTGCTATCTCTGCCCGAAGCGATCAGGAAGATGACTTCTCTGCCTGCTCGGAAGCTGGGCCTGTGGAATAGAGGCCTCGTAAGGGTAGGAAGCTGGGCCGACCTAGTGGCCTTCGACAAAGACACGGTCAAAGACAAAGCCACTTACATGAACCCACACCAGTATCCCGCAGGCATCAAATACGTCATCGTGAATGGAAAGACAGTCATCGAAGGAAAGAAACATACAAAGGCGCTCCCTGGAAGGGTCCTGAGGAGAGGACAAGACTAGCGTCCTTCCCGTTCGCAAAAACATCCATGTCAAAAAGAGAAATAACCTCTCAAACAGAGAGTTCTAGTGTGGCACTAGATGTCTGGTGAACGAAAGCTCAGATTCAAGATTCGACGGCCCGACGGATCAGAGATAGAACTCGAAGGCGACCATGACTACGTAAAGGCCACATTTGAACAGCTAGTGAAGGAGCTACCTGCGACACAGATCATATCACCGAGCATTCCCCAGGAACAACTGGCCCCAACTCGAGTAACGCCTCAGATCCAAACTGCGACAGAGCTGGAAGGAATCATCGAACGAACCCCCGACGGCAAACCTCACCTGATCATTCCAGCTGACAACATCACCGCTAAGGAGGCAGTCGCCATAATGCTCTTCGCCCATCATCCAAACCAACTCTCCTATGAGGAACTGAGCAGCCTCCTCAGCTCCAGCTGGAAGACCACCAAAGGGCATGTCGTCAGGGCAAGGGCGAGCGAATTGAAGAAAGATGGAAAATTGATCGTCGAAAGTGGAAGATACGGACTCTCGGGCGCAGGGGTTCAGTGGGTCAAAAGCCAAGTCCTAACCAAACTCAGGTCAGGAGCAATGAAGACGTAGAGACGCCCTTCGCTCAGGACGCTTGCCGGAATCAAGTCTCTTATCTTGGCAGTTTCATTTTTCCAAAGACAAGCCAGAATATGGTTATGGAAACAACGTACAGTATAGTCGCCAAGTAGAACGGTGCCGCCAGCATTCCCGCACCCATCAGGGCAGCACCAATCGTCGTACTCATGGAATTCGGGAGCGTCCAAAGCGCGGCACTAATCCCTGACGCAGCCCCCCTCTCATCCTCAGCCACCAAGCCCATGATCAACGATTGCTGCAGGGGACTGGACATGTTCATCAGAAAAGCTCTGACGATATAGGTCGCACTCGCAACATAGTAGTTCGGGGAAAGCGGTGTCGCGAACATGAAGAACGTTGACACGCCCTGAGTAAAGACGATTGCCTTCACAACACCTAGTCTTCTTGCCAAGGCCGGGACCGTCAAAACTGCGAACGCAATCAAGAAGCTTGAGGTCCCGAGAATAGGTGCGCTCACGGCATCTGGGGCCCCATATTTGAGATATAACCACCGCGTCATTAGCGGGACAAACATGCCAGCTCCGAAAGCGACTATCGAGCTGGGTACTATGAATTTGGCTAGGATCTCAATGGATTTCCTCGATAGGATACCTCTCTTCCTCTTGGATCTGTGCACGCGCATCGCTTCACTCACCTTGAACATTAGGAGTGTAGACAACGAGCTGAGCGCACCCAGCAAGACGTAGAGTGCCACGTGAGCGTCTTTGCCGCGAAGTCCAAAAGTTTCCAAAACAAAGGTCAATGGAATCATGAAGCCACCTAGCCCGTGAGCACTACTGCTGATGAAGGAGTAGAGAGAGAACGCCGAAGTTCTGTTCGTGTCTCCAGCCTTCTCGGCGAGAAGCGCGTTCCCTGCAGCGTTGAACGCAGCCTGAGAAATACCTCCGATTGTTGCGGACAATAATAGAATGGCAGAGTCCGTCGTGAGAGCGAATGTGACAATGGAGCAGCTTGCTAACAGGTTTCCAACGATTAGAGATTTCTTCCTGCCATATCTGTCGGCCGCTATGCCCAATGGGATGCTAGTCAGCACTGTGGTGACTCCCATCGCCATAATGATCGTGCCCATGAGGACATCGGACAGTCCTTGCACGGTTGTCAGGAAGTAGGAGATATCTATGAAAAACATCCCGAACGCCAAGGACGGTAGGAAGCTTGCATAGATGAGGTATCTAGCTTCTCTCGGTATGCCCCTGTAATCCTCGAACAGACTTCATCCGTCCTATTGCCAGCCCCCACGTACACGGCTGCCTATTAAAGGGCAACTCACGACATGTGGTCGCGAATCGCTACTAGGACGCTCTTCTATCCTAGCGAAGGAACTCAGCCCGCTAGAGATTGACTCTTCTGTCGACTGTTATGGCGGTGGTTGAACCACAAGCAGGCACCATAACTGACACACCTAGATTGTGGCTGCCTTCCCACGGCACGATTCCGTATGATGCTAGACGCTCTTCGGAGCGTACCTCTTCTCATACTCCTCTCTGGTGCATATCGTTCGAACATTCAAAACTCGGTCAATCGCTAGCATACCGTCTAAATGATCAATCTCATGCTGGAGAAGCTCTGATAGACCACCATCCGCCACAACTTCCTTCCCCCGTCGATTCTCATCCTGATAGCTGACCCTGATCCTCTCCGACCTCGAGACTTGGAAGAATATGCACAAGTAACTGAGGCACGCGTCCCAAACCGTCATTCTCTCTTTGCTCATCCAAGCGATCAACTGATTGACCAGAAGCCAAGGCCTGTCAATGTTGATGAAGACGACGCGATTCAAAACTTCGATCTGAGGAGCCGCTATTCCCCTACCATAACCTGTCGTCCTCCTCCAATATGAGAGAGTGTCACTCAAATCCTCTTGTAGGCGATGAAGTTCCGAGAAGCTCTCGACGCGAGCAGACTTCTCTCTGAGGACAGGGTTCCCAAGCTGCAGTACCTCCCGAACGGTCAAAGATCACACCCGAAGTCTGAATATGCACATCCATGACCTCTTTGGGCAGTTCTCATATGCTTTGTGCCAGTTACCGCAGCAGTTTCGCGGACCTTGGATTTCTCCATATGGCTCTAGCAGACAACTTCCAGGTCACGATGTCTCAACGATATGCGATTTTCTTTCGTGGTTATGTCTGCCTTGTGCGCGAATATCCCAAAAAAACACCTAGGGGGGGCTGGGGGTCACCCTTGTCACAGATCCCGCTTGGACTCATCATAAATGCGGGAATCATCATCGTACCGTTCCAGCTTCACTAACCGATTTCCTAAACGCCGTGTAGAAACGGTCCTTTGAGTGGAACGGAGTTCTTCGCCTCGCCTGAAGTGGGGTTATCTCTAAGCATGCATCGCCTAGATTCACGGAGCTTCCGACTGAGTTCTAGTGCCTTTCAGCCAAACTAGACGCCTGCTCCCCTTATCCGAGAGCATGTAGACGTACCTTCCTCCGCGCCTATCTCTGTGCAACAGTCCCTGTCTCCAATACCTCATCAGCGCCATCTGAACTGCGCGAATTGAGGTATCCACTCTACGTTCATCTCTGAGCCTTTGAGCCACATCACAGCTGTCCATAGGCCCACCTGTCGCGAACAAGGTCAAAACGAGCTTCTTCAGCTCATTGTAACCGTACTTCAAGGCGAACCAAACTACGGTCAGACCTTCTCTATAAGCCTTTCTGGGGACTGAAGAGATTGTCCTGAGCAGCCTCCGATCCAGCGCACGACGATTTAAAGTAACACCTTGTCGGACACTCTACGATCCGGGATCCTATCCCTGATCAGCGGGCTCCGCTCTATCCCAAAGCACCTGAGCAAGGTGTTACTTCGGATCACCGGGCATGAGCCGAAGGCTTATATGCGGGCTGTGCAGAGAGATGTCCGAAAGTGAGTTTCGCTGGACGGAGAAGACCCGGTGTCCAAGGAGACTGTCGAAGTAACGGTTCGCTACAGAGACATGCAGAAGACTGTCACAGGAGCTGCTGACGACGTGATTCGTGAGCTCCTGCTCTTCTTCTCAAAGATCTTCCCTCAGCTTGAGCTGATCAGCAAGATCTCTCTCTCAGTTGACCTGAATGAATTCCTGAAAGCCTGCGATGGAATCATCGCCCTGACTCCAGAAGGAATGGCAGTAGTAGCTGACACCGACCATCTAAAAGACAAAGAACTGATAATGCTCCATCTGGCAAAAACAAGAGCCGGACACATGCTCGGAAAACTTGAGAAAGACACGCTACGCCTCAACGATCTTGTGATAGCTGCCAAGAGCAAGGCAGGAACCGTGGCTGGCAGACTGAGCGAGATGTGTTCAGAGGGAATCGTCGAACGCCTGGCGAAAGGAGAGTACCGAGCCACAACCTCAGGGCTCGACTACTTCATCAAGAACATTACGCCTAAGTTGAAGTCGCTCGAAGGAGCTAGAACGAGTTGAGTGAGACGCCTAAGCTGAAAGTTGTCATCGAGTGGGGAGACATGAAGCATACTGCAGAAGGAGACCCCGACGCAGTCTTCAGAGAGGTCACAACTTTCATATTGAAGGTCTTCCCAGCCCTTGAAACCCTGTCAAAGATCACATTTACGCCAGACTACTCGGCCATGCTAACTGACCTCTCGTCACTGATCAACGTAGGCCCGAAGGGAGAGATAATTCTACAGATGCCAGGGCTTCCAGCTGACCAAGCGATCGGTCTCACACTTTTGGGATCTCAAGTGGCGAGCAAGATTGGAAAGAAGCAAAGCGACGACATGTCAGTCGAAGAGTTGGCATCTTCGATTCGCAAAACCCCCAAGACCGTCAGGAATACTGTCGTCGAGATGAGCAAAACCAACTTCGTCGAGAGAACCGGACGAGGCACCTACAGAATAACCTCAATCGGAATAAAGGAACTGCTCGATGACGTGAAGGCAATACTCGAATCGGAAGAACGCCACCAGGGAGGAGATCGCTAAACACAAGAAGCCAAAGGCCGCCGCCCTAGTTCTCTGTCGAAGAGAAGGTGCGGCGGTTCGCGGGAGTTAGAGGGGGATACTCCCACGAAGGGGGCGAAAATATGTGGATCCACCGCACCAAAGCTATAGTTTACGAACATTCAAAGATAAGTAGTTTACTGTTGAGAGGTTGTCAAAGCGAAGAAGCGCCTCTGCCAGACTTCCTCATGAAACTCAGCGACAGTTCAATGAGGACTATCAAAGGAGGAAGTCTCAAACCGAGAGAAGTCTCGCTCTTCGATCTGAGCATAGAGGACGAAACGCATCAAGACCTTCCGTTGATGCTTGGCAATGAACTTCTTCAATGTAAGCCGATCACAGTTGAGCCTATGGAAGGGAAAGCTCCCACAGTTGCAGTCGACGTATCAAGCATGAGAATTGGAGACACTGACGATGGAGTACTGTGCGCACTAAGAGCCGCAACCGTGTGGAAGATCAATGGAGCATACGTGTATCTTCGATGCGGCCCGATAATGTTTCACATAACAGACTACGGACACGAACATGTGTCGAAACGTCTAGGATTCAAGGAACTACTGCCGCCAGGGATGTTTTCTTCTGTCACCTGGCGAATCCTAGGTAGACTTCGAAATACTCTCGAGCGATGGACTCAACGACTTGTCTGCACATCATCTAAAGACGCGCTCATACTATTTGATGGATCTCTGACAGCTGGCACACCAGACAACCCCGTCAAGTACGTTGAGAGCATTCTTGACTCAGCGAGAGAAAACGGAAACGTTGTGCTTGCCTTCTCTAAGGCCACGAAGCTAGCCATCGCCGGCCGAAAGGTAACAAACCTGCTCGAGCAAATGCCAGCGCCATGCCTTCTAGACATTGACCATCAGATAGGCGTCCAATTTCCACCCAACCCCGTCAAGTTACTAGGGAGGGTTTACATTGCAAAACTCTCTCTTGGAGGCTTCACCTTCAGGTTGGACATAGATCGTCAAGTACCAATTGACGGGGCCTTAGACGCCGTATCGAAGCTCTCGGGATGCGACCTCATTGAGCAAGGTTACCCTGAAACTCTCAGACTAGCCCACATACTATCCACATTCACAGCCAATGAAGTCATAGGGATTCAGAGGTTCATCGCGAGGAACTACGGCCTGAGGATTACTTCGCAACTCAGCCTGCGAAAGTCGCTTTTCGGACCATTCGGAACGGGGAGAGAACGCGCCTAGATGAGACTCTACAAGAAAGAAGGCGACGTGATACATCTCATCTGTTTCCCGGACGAACTGGTCGAGAAGGGAGACTACCTCGCAATCGAGGATCAAAAAGCCAAGAAGGGACTAATAGTTCAGGTCATAGACACTCAATTCGCAAACATCCCTGGAATACTTGAAGACATTCTCCGGGACGTGATCACGGAAGAATCCATTCACGGAGAAGACTACGATCCCTTCCACGTTTCATCCCAGATAACAATCCTGAAGGACACAAGATTAGTCATCTGCAAAATAAGAGGCTCAACAAACAACGATCAAGTATCCTCCAACGTTTCACATCTCCCCTCACGAATATCGTCAAAAATAGCTCGATTCCCCATAGAAACTGCCGTGGAAGATCGCTTCAAGTCCAGGCCAATCCAGCTTGGAACCACGAAATCGCATGCTGAGCTCACCTTGGACGCGAAAACCCTCGACGGAAGGCTTAACATAATTACAGGAAAGAAGGGGACGGGCAAATCTCATCTGTCCAAACTCCTGGTGCTGAGCCTAGTTGACAATAGAGCACCGTGCATAGTCCTCGACGTCAACGGGGAATACGTCAACCTTTCAAAAACGAAGCCAAACTCCACAAAGCTCCAGAGGCGAGTGATAGTCCTCACGCCTGGCCTGAACATGAAGCTGACCTTGTCGCAAGTCGGACTTCACACGATGCTAGGCATTCTTCTTTTCGCACTCGATCTACCGGGAAACTCAGCCAGAGTCTTCTCAGGAATATGGCGTCAGCTGCAGGAGAGAAACGAGTTGACACTAACCTCTCTTGGCGCAGCGATACAGCGGTGGGACTGCCACGAAAGTGTTAGAGACGCAATAATCTCACGATACAACACTATGGTCGAATCCGGAATATTCACCGACGATCGATCCAAAGCCTCTGACCTAGAAAGAATAGCTCAAGAGCTTAGCGAAGGAGGAGCGCTAATAATAAACATGAAGAACCAGTTCTCAACAATGCGACGCATGACCGTCGAGATTCTCATCAGCAAATTCACTGACCTATTGACATCTTGGAAGCTTAGAGCTGTCTTCCTCTTTGCTGAAGAGGCTCACCTATACCTGAGAGAAACATACTGGGAGGACGTAATCACAAGGATGCGCCACATCGGCATATTCACCACTTTTATCACGAACCAACCCGACACCATAAGAGAGAGCATCTATCGGCAAGCAGACAACATCTTCCTCTTCAACTTCGCGAATGAGAACGATCTAGAAACCGTCTCCAAAGTCGCAAGAATAGATGGAGAAAGCGTGAAACTGATTGCGAGAGACCTACCGCCGCATCATTGTCTCATAATAGGAGAGGCCGTGAAAAACTTCCCAATAGTCGTCAACGTACGTCAACTCAACGTGGAAACCATGGGCGAAACAAGGTTCTTCTTCAAAGACTGAAGCCAAATGTGAAATGTCTTAAGCGCCCGCAACCTGTAATTTCACAGGAGGCGTGACGATTGACCGGTCGCGCAGAGCCAACACACCGACCAAGGATTGTGAAGGTCGAAGAGACAAGGACCGAAACCCCGTCAATCAAGACCATCATGTTCACCGACGAAGAATGCTCGGAAGCGGGTCCAGGCCAATTCGTCATGGTCTGGATTCCTGGCGTTGACGAGATCCCCATGAGCCTATCCTACCTGATGGGAAAGGGCTACTGTGGCGTAACTGTTAGATCGGTAGGAGAAGCGACACAAGCTCTCCATACAGTAAAGGTTGGAGACAATGTGGGAATACGGGGGCCGTACGGGAACGGTTTCAAAATCACCGAAGGCGCCAAGGCGCTTGTCGTGGGGGGCGGAACAGGCATAGCGTGCGTAGCTCCTCTCATAGAGAGACTCTCTATGAGATCTGATGAGTTAGCCATCGTAATGGGCGCCAGAACCAAAGCAGAGCTGCTATTCCTCGAAAGGATCAAGAAGACAACCGCGAAGGCGAGAACCAGGCTCCTAGCGTCGACTGATGATGGATCATATGGCTCCAAAGCCTTGGCCTCTGAAGTCGCGATCACCGTAATGGAAAACGCCAAGTTCGACATTGCCTACGCCTGCGGACCGGAACTGATGATAAAGCGAATAGCCGAGAAATGCATTGACAAGGCTATTCCTTTGCAAGCAAGCTTAGAAAGGCTGATGAAGTGTGGCGTAGGGATCTGCGGAAGCTGCGTAATCGGCGGATACCGGGTCTGCAAGGACGGGCCCATATTCAATGCAGAAAGTCTCAGAAAGCTTCCCGAGTTCGGTGCCTATCGCAGAGACGCCTCTGGAACAAAGATCAAAGTATGAAGCTACCGCCACTATCAACGTAACCCAGAGAAGTGTGAAGGATCATGCTCAAACAACTAATGGATGAGGTTTCGAGAGAAATATCAGGAACAATGGCGAAGCAGCACGTTGCGCAGATATCCCGATACCATAGAATACAGGCCAGCCCTGGATTCCGAGAAGCAGCGAACTGGTGCAAAGCAACGCTCAGGAGCTATGGACTAGACACAAAGCTCCTGAAATATCCTGCAGATGGCAAGACCGCATATTGGACTCAGCTCATGTATAAGGAATGGTCAGTAAACGAAGCTGAGCTCAGAATAGTCGAACCTAGAACATCGGCAAAGCTGCTCGCCCGTTTCAGCGAGAACAAGATGTCGATCATACAGCGGAGTTCCCCTACACCAGCCAAGGGCGTTCAGGCCGAACTTGTCGTGTTGGAAAACGGAGAAGAACCTGGAGAATACAAGAAAATAGACGTTCGAGGAAGAATAGTCGTAACCTCAGGAGACGTTGAGAGGGTTCGCTCACTTGCAGTCGACAAGTACGGAGCGATAGGAATAGTCACAGATCGAATGGCTGAGTTTCCCCCGATCAGGCAAAGAACCGATCTGCCTGACGCTCTTCAATACACTAGTTTCTGGTGGCATAGTAAACGAAAGCCATGCTTCGGCTTTGTAATCTCGCCGAGGCAAGGTAATGAGCTTAGAAAGCTAATCCGAACGCAGAAAGGCAAGAGACCTGTCAAAGTATACGCGAAAGTGGACTCCCAATTCTACAACGGGCGAATCGAGAACGTAAGTGCAGTGATCCGAGGAAGAACGAACGAGGAGGTCCTGGTAGTCGCGCACTTATGCCATCCTCAACCGTCCGCGAACGATAATGCCTCTGGTTGTGGGGCAGTGATCGAAGTTGCGCGTACTCTACATAGCCTAATTGCAGAGAAACGTCTTCCCAGACCCAAGAGAACCATGCGGTTTCTCCTCGTTCCAGAGATGACTGGAACCTATGCTTACTCGGCCACCAACAAGCACATCATACACAGAACCTTGGCGGCAATCAACTTGGACATGGTGGGAGAGAATCAAGATCTCTGCAAGAGCTCACTCCTCATAGAGTCTCCGCCGGAAGCGACCAGCTCATACGTCGTCGACCTTATGGAAAACCTTCTCGAACGGATATCCACAGATGCAAAGAGCCTCGGTGGAACATTTAGCTACGCCCTCTTCAAACATGTCATGATCCCGTTCTCAGGGGGAAGCGACCATTACATTCTATCCGACCCGACAGTCGGTGTCCCCTGCCCAATGCTGATCCAGTGGCCCGACAAGTACTATCACACATCAGAGGACACAATCGACAAGGTCGACCCAGAGATGCTTAGGCGCGTTGCAGTTCTAACCGCGACATACGCCTATTTCATAGCGAACGCAGGGTATGAAGAGGCTGTCTGGCTGGCAAACGAGTGCTTGGCACGCTTCAAGGTGAGGCTGTCTCTCTCCATCCAGAAGAAGATTAGCGACCTAATAGACAAGCTTCGAATCACTTGCAGGAAGAAAACTGAAAGAAAGGAGACGATTGAACGGTTCGTAAGAGATCTGGGTGCGTATACGTCCTACTTGGCATTACGAAAGGCTGAATCAATAAGGCGAATATCCAAGCTCGTAGAGAAATCGAGGCAGAGAGAATTCGCGATTGTAATGTCCGCCACAATCTCGGAGATAGAAACTCTTACAGATCATGAGCACCAGAGAGCCCTAGTGGAGCTTCAACATCTAGTCCCAGAAGCCAAGAATATGAAACAGATCTTGCGAAGAAAGCCAACAATTTCCCGACTCGAAAAGAAGGCTATGAGGATTGTTCCAAGACGAATGTTTCCAGGGCCGATAAGCACAAGGTTTCTGTTAAGCAAACTTGGTGAAAAAGATCGCGAGAAATTGCGGGCTATGGAGAAGCGGATGACTGAACTCGGAGTTCTCCCCGTGCTCGCGCTATATTGGACGGATGGCCAAAGAACATTGAAGGCCATATCCGACCTAACATACTTCGAAACGGGCAAGGAAGCGCTCAAGGAACTTGGCCTTATATTTGACCTTCTGGAAGAGGCAGACTTACTGCAGATTCGAAGGAACTGATTGAACCACAGTAAGTGGCCTCTTTTCTTTGATCAGGACACCTGTCAAAGACGCCTCGTCAAACATGCTTGTGCCGTCTCGACACACTTAAAAGACATGGGTGCAATGCTATTCTTCGGTGACAATGGTTGCCAACTCACGGATCGCTCACCAAGGCTGGAAAAGTTAGAAGCCAGACCCCCAAGATACAGGCTAGGCCTAGAATTTCTCTTTTTCCAAGGATGAAGTTCAGGAGAGTCGCTGAGAAGAGGCTGGTTCTCGGAAGGAAGTCTGGTCAGAACTACATGACAGGCTTCTCTCGAAGGCGCTAGCCTTTTCGAGAGGTTCTACCTGCGAACTGACGGAGTCTTCTGAGAGCTCTAACCTTCTCCAGATCACCCACCTTCGCGCTCTCAATAGCACCGGCAAGCACCTCAATAGACTCATCCATTGCCTTTCTGTCTACTGAGAAGGGAACACCGTCCTTTCCGCCATATGCAAACGAGAATCTGATGGGGTCTCTCCAGCTCGGAACAGTGCCGAAGACTATCTCTGAGATGAGCGCAAGCCCCCTCACGGTAGCAGGCCCGATACCTCTCAACGCTAAGAGTTCCTCGTAACTGGCCGGACGTGTCTCGTACGCGTCCTTTAACGCGTCCCAATCCATTCGCCGAGGGATAACCTCATAGTACGTGACATACTCAGGCCACGCGTCTGACTCCATCCACTTTGTCAAGGCCTCCTGATCAGAGCTTCTTATGGAGCGAAACAATCGCCTCACTCGCTCAGGCCCCTCTCCCACCAAGTCAGTGCATAGTCCCCGACAGCTTCCACTCTCCTCTGCGGTCATGTCGAGAACACAGCTATGGGTCTGCTCACCGACTATGCCTCTGTGAGGCCTGTCGACAAAGCTCTTGACCCCGGACGACAGCCAATGGTACCTTCTAGCAAGCCGCTCAGCAGGCCTCATTCCTTGCTGTATCACCGCCCATTGGCCCTGCCTTGAAACGAATATCATGTGATGATAGATTTGATAGCCTGCTTGGATGGCCACGGAATCAACCTTTGCCGTCATCCTACTGGCATAGGCAATCTTTGACATTTCGCTCTGCGAGAAATCAAATTTCTCTCCAATTCCTTGGATTTCACTCAACGCGAGCTTAGATCGCCTACCCTTGCCCCCGGCGGCTCTCAGTCCTAGATCTGTCGAATCGAAAACCCTCTTGAGGACTCCGCATGTGACGGTCGTGGTGCCACTGCTATCCCAATCGTAGCCCAGTGCGTTCGAACACGCTTGAAAGAACAGCGGGTCCGACAGTCTGACCAGAATCTCGTCTTCTCCATACTCATCATGTATCAAGACGAAGATCTTCTCTGCTAACATCTCCATTCGTGAGACAAGCCAGGACGGCGCGGTACCTGGATGAAGCCTCAGATCCGCTATTCCTGTCCTTCTTGAACTCATTATGCCCCTCTTCTAACAAAGCTGCAAGTTCTATTAAGCAATGTTGATAGAGCCGCCGGGCAAAGACTTTTCAAATAGCCATCCTGATCTTTCATGGAACATTCAGCCTTGACCTCGGCCTGCCAGCTCTCTAGACGAATCATCGAAAAGCTATCCAACACGAATAACCCCACGAGAGCCGATCTTGAACGCATCAAGATAGAAGTATGTAGAGATTTCAACGCTGACAAGGTCCCTCCCAACTCTGAGATCATCGCCCGTCTGCTCCCTTCTGAGATCAGGCTTCGCAAAGTGCTTAAGAGAAAGGCCGTCCGAAGCATCAGCGGGGTCACGATTGTTGCGGTTATGACTCCGCCCGCCAGATGCCCCCACGAAAGTGCTCCCTGCTCCTACTGCCCTGGCGGACCGGAGTTTGGAGTGCCGCAAAGCTACACGGGCAAGGAACCTGCGTCAATGCGAGGAGCTCAATCGAACTACGACCCTTATCTGCAGGTGACAGGCAGAATTGAGCAGCTTAGGGCCATAGGCCACTCCGTGAGCAAAGTTGAACTGGTAATCATGGGCGGAACATTTCCCGCGACACTAGCTAGCTTTCAAGAATTATTCGTGAAGAAGTGTCTCGACGCGACCAACGACCATCTATCCACCGACCTTGAAGAAGCAAAGCAGTTCGCCGAAACAGCAGCGCTGAGAAACGTAGGCATCACAGTGGAGACAAGGCCAGATTGGGCGAGGCAGAGTCACGTTGACCAGATGCTGAAGATGGGTGTGACAAGAGTCGAGCTTGGAGTTCAAAACGTCTACGATGACATTTACACCACAGTCAATCGCGGGCACACAGTCGCCGATGTCACGGAGGCTACACGGATCCTGAAGGACTCCGGTCTCAAGGTCGCATATCACATGATGCCAGGCCTTCCGGGATCAACCTTCAACCGGGATGTAGAGGGGTTCAAGAAGATATTCTCAGATCACAGCTTCCGACCTGATATGCTGAAGATCTATCCGTGCCTGGTGCTCAAAGGCACTCGTCTCTATGACTGGTGGCGTGAGGGGCATTACAGGCCATATTCCTCAGAAGAGGCTGCAGAACTGATAGTCGAAATCAAGCAGAACATTCCAAGATGGGTCAGGATAATGAGAGTTCAGAGAGACATTCCTGCGAACCTCATAGAAGACGGAGTTGGAAGGAGCGATCTCAGAGAGCTCGTGCGATCAAAACTGAAGGAGAAAGGCATTCACTGCCACTGCATTAGATGCAGGGAGGTGGGGCACAGGTGGCTCAGAGATCACGTTGAGGCCGACCCAGCTCAGATAGAAATCCTCTGCGAGGAGTACGAAGCTTCAGGAGGCAGAGAGTTCTTCATCTCTGCAGAGGACACAAAGCAGGACATTCTGGTCGGCTATCTGCGCATGAGGATTCCGTCAGAGTTCGCAGGCAGACCCGAGATCATCAGATCAGCATCCTCAATCGTGAGAGAAGTCAAAGTCTGCGGACCTGTGGTCCCAGTTGGAGCTGCTGAGGACGACGCTTGGCAGCATAAAGGGTATGGCAGAATCCTCCTCGAAAAAGCTGAATCAATCTCGCGAAGAGAAGGTAGAAAGAAGATACTTGTGACAAGCGCATTAGGCACAAAGCAGTACTACCGTGGCTTTGGGTACACCCCAGACGGCTCATACGTGTCCAAAAGCCTCTAGAGTTCTCGTGTAGATCAAACCGCAGCTGATATTCCTGTTATTCAGAACCGAGCAACTAGAGAGGAACGAATTAGAGTGCCGTCTTTGGTCCGAATCGCAACAATTAAGCCAACTCTTCAACGTAACAGAGAGTAAAGGTGAAATCTTTGGAAAAGGCGCTGTCAGGGTACAAAGGAAAAGCAGCCGAGGCTCTTCGGCGAGCACGCGTTTCCGTCGGAGACAATATCAGAATCACCAAGGGTAACCAAATATACGAAGGGACACTGTTCCCGCGATCCGAGTACGCCGATGACCGCCACATAGTGATCAAGCTCAGAAACGGATACAACGTTGGAATTCAATGGAGCAATGGCACAGTGATCGAGTTCATGAGCAAAGGCGAGAAGCCGCAGTTCACTTCGCCTCCTCGTCCTGAGGAAAGGCCAAAGCTTCCCAGAGTATCGATTATGAGCACAGGCGGGACGATCGCAAGCAGAGTTGACTATAGGACTGGGGCTGTGCAACCAGCTCTGACAGCGGAAGACCTCTACTGCTTCGTTCCTGAGATCTCAGACATAGCGAGAATCGACGCGAAGATCCTATGCAGTGAGTTCAGTGAGAATATTGGACCGAATCACTGGCGAGATATGGCTCAGGCAACAGCGACAGAGCTTAAGAATGGAGCTGAAGGAGTCGTATTCTCTCATGGAACAGACACCATGGGATATACGGCAGCCGCTCTAAGCTTCGCCCTCAGAAATCTCTCATCTCCCGTAGTTCTTGTTGGAGCTCAACGATCGTCAGATAGGCCGAGTTCAGACGCCGCCCCCAATCTGATAGCCGCCACAGCCATAGCCGCGCGTGCCTCGTTTGCTGAGGTCGTTGTCGCGATGCATGAGGCCAGCTCAGACGAATATGTTACAATCCATCGCGGGACGAGAGTGAGAAAATGTCACACAAGTGCCAGGGACGCCTTCAGAACAATGGATCCTGAACCTCTTGGTCGGTTTGATCTAAGGAATCTCCACTTGGAAGTTTTCGCAGAGACCTTCCAGAGTCGCGATCCATCGAAGAGCGTCGAGGTCGTGGCAGACTTTGAGGAGAAGGTAGCTCTTCTAAAATTCCATCCGAACTTCAACCCTGCAGTCATTGACTGGTATCAAGAGAAAGAATACCGAGGACTCGTTTTGGAGGGAACAGGTTTAGGGCATGTGGGCAGAGCCTGCTTTGAACCTCTGAAGAGAGCACTAGGTTCAGGCCTGCTCGTAGGTATGACATCTCAATGCATCTGGGGCGCAGTAGATATGAACGTCTATGAAACAGGTAGGGATCTACTAGCTATGGGCATCATCTCACTTGGGGACATGATACCTGAGACTGCGTATGTGAAGATGATGTGGGTTCTTGGCCAGACAACGGATCTCGCCAAAGCAAGGGAGATGATGATGACGAACGTGACAGGTGAGGCATCGCAAAGGAGACTTCTCCAGAGCTGAGATCGGTTGAGCAGGGCTAGCTACCAGGAAATTGGTCTCAAAGTTGGTCTTGAGGTCCACCAGCAGTTAAACACGCAAGCCAAAATGTTCTGCAACTGTCCAACTAGACTTTCTATCGGTGAACCGTCTAGAACTATTCTCAGAAGATTGAGACCAACCCAGAGCGAACTTGGACAAGTGGATCCTGCTGCCCTTTTTGAGTTTCAACGTGGACGAATGATCCTGTATGAGGTAGATGACGAAACCTCATGCCTCGTGGAGATCGATGAAGAGCCACCGCATGAGCTGAACCGAGAGGCTGTAACCGTGGCGATAATGGTTGCCTCACTCTTGAAATCGGCCCTGGTTGACGAGATACAGGTCATGAGAAAGATTGTGATTGATGGGTCGAACACTGCGGGCTTCCAGAGAACTTGTGTCGTCGCCTTAGGCGGAGCGATGGAAATCGATGGGACCACTGTCCCAATAACCCAGATCTCGCTGGAAGAGGATGCGGCTCGGAAAACTGAGGAAAACGGCCTCACGACTCGGTATCGCCTGGATAGGCTAGGGATTCCACTGATTGAAGTGACAACGGCGCCTGTGATAAACACGCCTCAGCAAGCTCAAGAGGTTGCGCTCAGTATCGGTAGAGTTCTTAGAGCGACTAGGAAGGTCAAGCGTGGTCTTGGAACGATAAGGCAGGACCTCAACATATCAACAAGGGAAGGAGCGCTCATGGAGATAAAGGGCGTACAGAAACTCGAACTGATCTCGAAAGTCGTCGAGAACGAGGTGAAAAGACAACTCGCACTCATACAGATCTGCAGAGAACTCAAAGCCAGAAGCGTAACAGAGAATCAACTGACTGAAGAAATCCAAAACGTCACGTCTCTGTTCAAAGATTCACAATCTCGAGTAATCAGAGAAGCCTTGACAAAGGGTGGTGTGGCCCTCGCCTTACGATTGCCGAAGTTCTCTGGTCTGCTGGGAACTGAACTTGAGCCGGGCCTGCGCTTAGGAACAGAACTTGCCCACAGGGCCCGTTTCTGGGGTGGAGTTGGTGGAATACTCCACACCGACGAGCTTCCAGGATACGGGATATCTGAAAGAGAAGTGTTGGAACTCCAGAGGATACTGGCCTGCGAAGAGGATGACGCGGTTGTAATTGCCGCCGATGACCAAAGAAAATGCGAGGATGCTCTTAGAGCAGTGGCAGAGAGAGCCAGAGAAGCGTTGAAAGGTGTTCCTGAAGAGACTCGTGCAGCAAATGAAGACGGCACTACAACATACATGCGTCCAAGACCAGGGGCCGCAAGAATGTATCCTGAAACAGACATTCCACCCGTTGTTGTCGGGTCGGACTGGATCGAGAGCTTGAAGAAGAGCTTGCCCCTTATGCCTGATGTCATCGCGAAACAGCTCATGGATCAGCATGGGCTCAACAAGAAGCTCGCAGATCAACTTGTGAACTCAGAGTACCTTGAACTATTCTCGACAATTATGGCAGAAACAACTCTGGCAGCGTCATTCGTGGCAACAATCCTCACCGAGTCGATCAGAAGTCTGGAGAGGGAAGGCCTTCCAGTAGACAATCTATCTGACGGACATTTCATCGAAACTTTTCAACTGGTCTCGCAGGGCGAAACTGCAAAGGAGTCTGTTCATGATATACTGGCATGGCTCTCAAAGAGTCCTCAATCAAGTCCCCAAGATGCTGTTGGCCAACTTGGGCTGAGAATGCTTTCGCGAGATGAGTTGGAACGTTTGATTCAGGACAAGATCACGCAGAATCTGTCATTGGTGGCAGAGCAAGGTGAACACGCTGAAGGCAGGCTAATGGGTATCGTGATGGGATATGCAAGGGGAAGAGCTGATCCGAGACTCGTGGCAGAAATACTGAAAGAGAAGTTGGCTAAGAAACAGGCCTCAAAACCATAGATCGCATTCCTGCAGGTATAGCCGCGAGTCACTCCAAAAACTCGACATCATCAATCAATCCGTCGCTATCAAGGTCGACGCCTTTTACGACGTTGGCAATCTTTTCTTTGGCTGAAGAGTTCCCTTCTGCAACACGCTCAGTATACTTGACCAATCCAATCACGGAGGCAGCGGTGCCAAGATGAGTATTTCCCGCCAGTATCAAAACCTTGGACTTTACATTGAGAGGGTTGTCTATCAAGCAGATCAGCCCCTCCTCATCGGCATTGTAGGTCTTCCCCGATATTGTCGAGATAATGCTGCTTGTACCAGTGAGACTGAACCTGATTGGAAGTTGATTGTTGAACCTAGCAGCGGCAGTGTTGACCCGTGGTCCGCCCACGACGATCAGATTTTCTTCCATACGATGCTCATTCATTTCCGTGTCTAGCCTAACAACAAACTTCCTTGTGACGGGAAGCAGCGAGCCAAGGAAAAGTGTAAGGTTCGCGGCATGATGGCCATCTCTCGCCCTTGCCCTATGCTCACCGTGTTCAGTCGGGCTGCCGACAATGATCGTAAGGTTAGCGCCGCCGTCAGATACAAAGGGATCTAGGATCATGCCACTACGCTCAAGGGAGACCTGTTCCGTCTCCAACCTTCGGCCACTTTTCCTTAGGTTGTCAGGAATCAACGAAATCGCCTTGACGTTTGAGACATAGTACCGTGCTACAGCGCCTCTTCTTTTCTCAGTTTTCTCCAGTCGAATCAGGCGGGCCCGTTCAAGCTTTCTCATATGGTAACAGATCACCTGTTCGCTGGCATTGAACTTCTTGGCGAGGTCTTGCGCGCATAGCGCGTTCTGTGAGAGTTCGAGAAGTATTCTCCAGCGCATACGTTGAACGATCGCCTTGATGGATCGAGGATCAGAGTATACTCGAACTGGCAGCACTTGGGCTTGTTCTCTGCTCTTGAGCACTAGGTAAGACATGGTGAATATGGTCAATCGTATAGATTATTATTAAAACCCTACGTTGACCAAAAACATGGAAGCTTGCCGTGGACTGAACCGCTTGTAGTACTACCATTCAAAATTGGCCTTTAGGAATGCTTATGTAATGTCTTTCATATTCAGGGCGCTTCTACGTTTCGATGTGAACATGATGTGCGGGATCTTCGGCTGCATCTTGAGAAATGGGCAGGCGGCGCCCATAATGCGGCAGGCCCTCGAGCGCTTGGAGTACAGGGGATACGACTCCGTAGGGCAAGCAACTGTCAGCAACAACGAGTTGATCATAAAGAAGGATAAGGGAAAGATCTCAGAAGTACACGCTCGAATCAATCTCGACGACATGCCAGGGCTGATAGGCATCGCGCACACCAGATGGGCAACTCACGGCGCACCTTCCAAGGAGAACGCTCATCCGCACACTGACTGCGAAAATCGCATAGCAGTGATACACAATGGGATCATAGAGAATTTCATGGAACTGCGAAAGGAGCTGGAGGATCAAGGCCATGTCTTCAAGTCCAGAACAGATACAGAGGCTATTGCTCATCTGATCGAGGAATCTCTGAGGAAAGGCTCAAGCCTTACTGGTGCTGTCACCGATGCCATGACAAAACTTGATGGAGCCTTCGCTATCGCAGTTCTCAGCAGTCGCGATCCTCAAAGAATAGTGTGCGCCAGAAGGGAAAGCCCTCTCGTAATCGGAATCGGAGAACATGCAAGCTATTGCGCATCAGATGTTCCTGCATTTCTTCCGCTGACAAACAGGGCAGTGTGGCTTGAGGAAGACGAGGTGGCTTCGCTTGAGCTGGGCAAGGTCGAGATAAGAAATTCGCAGACTGGCGAGACCGTTAGAAGAGCTCCAGTGGAAGTCTCGTGGACTAGGGAAGCGGCAGAGAAGTCAGGTTACCCACACTTTATGTTGAAGGAGATCTTGGAGCAGCCACATGCCATTCGTAACGCTCTGCGAACTCAGAAGATCTATTACGACCTTGTGGCTTCGAGACTTGACTCGGCGGAAGCTGTTTACCTGATCGGTTGTGGCACGGCATACCATGCTTGTCTGGCGGGTAGCTACTCATTAGCGAAGCTCGCCGGTCTCCGATGCCAAGCGGTCATTGCTTCAGAGTTCAATCATGTTCACGCAGATCTTTTGAACAGAAGCGCGGTTGTTGTCGCCACAAGTCAGTCCGGGGAAACCGCAGACACCTTGAACGCGGTGAGACAATCCAGAGAGAGGGGAGCATCCGTCGTTGGGATAACCAACGTCATGGGATCGACCTTGACCAGACTTTCCGACGTCTACATAGGACAAAACTCTGGTCCGGAAATTGGAGTAGCGGCAACGAAGACATTCACAGCGCAGGTAACAGTTCTGGTCAAACTGGCAATCGTCCTCGGCGAGAGACGTGGGAGAATAAACTCCAGAGAGGCAACGGATCTTCTATGGAAGCTTACGGAGGTTCCAGACGCAGTCGCCAATATCCTACAGAAACAACAGAACAAGGTCAAGGAGATCGCGAGAAAATACAAAGATCGTCAAAGTTTCTGTTTTCTCGGAAGAGGAATCAGTGAGGTCACAGCGATAGAGGGCAGGTTGAAACTGCTTGAGATAGCATATGTTCCATCACTAGCTTACGCAGCCGGAGAGAGCAAACACGGATTCATCGCAATAGTGGAACCGGGATATCCTGTAGTGTTTGTTGCTCCGAAGGATGAGACTCACAATAAGATAATAGGAAACATCATGGAGATGAAGGCGAGAGGCGCCAACATAATATCGGTCATCGAGGAAGGGGATACTCAGATTCAAAGTATCTCAGACGATTTCATTGAAATGCCTAAGGGCATTCCAAGCATGATGACACCTCTTCTATACATAGTTCCTCTTCAGTTGCTGGCATACTATGTTGCCGTCGAGAGAGGGCACGATCCTGACCGTCCCAGAAACCTCGCTAAATCCGTAACCGTAGAGTGAAACATTGTCCCCTTCTCTTGTCGCAGATGATGACTTCAAGTACGTCGAATAGGCCAGAAGACAAGACGAGGCACGTGGTTGTCAACTGTGCAGGCCGAGTATGCTTCCAAGATACGGCAAGCAATCTCCAACGGCATATCCTTCATAGATCAGATCGTCAACGATCAGAAGGCGGAGTCGAAAAAGGTAGAACAGGCCCTTTGGCATGCCGCCGAAGAGACAGAGTATGCGGCAGCGGTTTTGTCGCTGACTCATGGTCTTGCTGACTTCGATCCTGAACTGAAAAGAGATGATCTGCAAAGAGCCGGAATGGACAAGCGGCTTTCCTTCGCAAGAGCCCTCCTGGCCGACGGTTTGGATTTGCTTCAGAGCAATCCAACCCTGTGCTATGAGAAACTCAGATATGCCGTCCAAGTTCTACGAAGGATCCAATCTGAGAAATCACGAGGACCCCGATGAGATTAGGTCAACCTTTGCTGTCTAACTCATTCTTGGGTAGAAACCCTTAAGTGGGTAGTGATGACGCATTGTCAAGTTCATGACGATGAAGAGCGTTGAACTGAATTCGAGAACAGTGACTTTCACAGCAGTAATGGTTGCGGTGGCCAACGCACTGTCAGCTCTCTCGATAGGGTTGACGAGAGTTGGCCAGGTTGGATTTGACCTCTCACATGTCGCCACATTCATCGGCGCCATCTATGGTGGACCGATTCTTGGTTTTCTGATCGGGCTATTGGGAGGGATTGTTCCCGGTATTCACTTTGGCCCATTAGGAGGGCTGGCCTGGCTAGGCCTGATAGGGTTGCCAATCGGAAAATCATTGACTGGACTCACTACGGGAACCCTCTACAAGGTCTTCGACATTAGACGAAGAGCTAACCCATCACTCTTGACGATTCCCGTGGTGCTGCTTGGTTACGTCCCCGAGTGCCTGTTCACGATCTTGTTCTTCATCACCCTCGTGCCCTACTTCCTAGGCCCGCAGCCCTGGGTGACCCTCAGTACACTGACTTTCATCTTGGTCAAAGCATGGGTAGAGATATCGATCATGAGCGCCTTGATGGGCGCACTGACGGGAAATCTCGGTTTCAGCTCTCTCGTGACCAGCATTCTCACTGTGCGCAAGGCTCAGTGAACATCTGCACCACTTGAAGAGTGATGCCCGTCTACAGAACTCTAACAGCAAGTACTCGTACTTGGTCTATTGTGTTCTCACACCAGTCCGTAATGTTTTCGATTGCGTCAAAAAGCTGACCAATCAGGAACACCTCTCCAGGATTGACCTTTGTGAAGTCCATGGTCGGATAGAGGCTTCTTATCTCTGTGTAAAGTGTGTCCACTTTCTCTTCAAGAGATTCCACAATATCCGCTAGCCTCATGGCTTCCCTCGGCTCCTCGCTCAACTTATCAATGCAGTTACGAACGGCGATCGCAGTCTCCTTCACAACTTGGGTCATCTCCAATCCTTTCTTCGTCAGCTGTTCTGGCAGCCTTTCCACTGGAGCCACAGACAGCAATCTACCCGATTCCTTAGACCAGTCAGTTATCCAATCAATATCCCTCGAAAGATGGAGTAGATCATCTCTGTCAAGCGGAGGTATTTCCCCCTTAGTGAGTTCAAGTGCAATCTCCCTTCTGAGGGCGTCGGCTTCTTCCTCCATTCTTGACAATCTCGCAATACTCGTCTCACCTAACTCTCTTTGATTCTTGATCCTGTAGTCCATCGCCTTTCCCAATTCCTCCACCGCACGAGTAGTTAGGGACAGGTGTGCTTGCATGAGCTGCACAGCCTTCGTTTGTCTCCGCTTTCCAAACCAACCTAAGAGTTTCTCACTCAACGTCAGTCACCTTCTGGATTTTCATATCAAATGTTGACCACCCAGCAACATATCTAGAACTTCGAGGTAACTCTTCTCGTGAATATTGCCCAGACACGGCACATAAGCGTTTGCACCACGATCCTATTAAGTCAAGTCTCAACCTTACTCCAGCTGAAGTTCCCTCTCTAAGCCGAGTTCCGGCACCGAATAGACCATCACATGGTGAGGTGGTACCGCAAGACTGACTTCGTCCATAGTCTCGATCTCTAGCTCCCCAAGGCACACAGGATGCTCGACATGTATCGTGGTTCCGTCCACTGTCTCAACTTCGTATCGGAACGCATGGCCCATGAACCTAATGCCTGAAACTCGGCCCCTCAAATAATTCTCATCTTCCAAGCCTTCAGTGATGGACAGGAATTCAGGCCTTATGGCAATGATTACATCTTCGCCGGCCTTCTGATTCCTATCAAGGGTCTGAAGATGCAAGTCTCCAACCTGCACAACGGCACCTGTTGATGTCTGCTGGATAACTTTGGCTTGCAGGAAGTTTGCTTCACCGAGGAAGTTTGCCGTAAAGATCATTTTCGGTCGCAGGTACAGTTCAATTGGCCTTCCAGATTCAATGATTCTTCCCGCTTTCATGATGACAACTCTATCAGATACTGACATCGCTTCTTCTTGGTCGTGAGTCACGTGAAGAACGGTTAGCCCCAGATCAGCTACCATCTTTCTAATCTCATATCGCAGGTCGGCTCGAACCTTCGCGTCCAATGCCCCAAAAGGTTCGTCAAGAAGCAGCAAGGCAGAGCCAGACGCAAGCGCTCGTGCTACTGCCACCTTCTGTTGAGCCCCCCCACTCAACTCCATAGGAAATGAATCAGCTCGATCGACAAGCTTGATCAGGCTGAGCAGTTCATCGACGAGCACCTCAGCACTTTGCGACGTTTGTCCTTGGACCCGAGGCCCATACGAGATGTTTTCGAATATCCTCATATGTGGAAAGAGAACGATCTCTTGAAAGACATACCCGATTCTCCTATGCTGTATGGGAACGTTTCGCATCGCTTGGCCGTTGACCAATATTTTGCCCTCATCGGGCGCAACCACTCCGGCAATGCACTTGATGAGGGTAGATTTTCCGCACCCACTTGGACCTATGATCGATACGTACTCTTTTTCCCGGACATCCAAATTGATATCTTCGAGGGCCGTGATCGACCCGAACCTTTTTGAGAGTCCCATTAGTTGTACTTCAGGCATCTACAGCACCCTCAACTCCCTTGACAGACCTATAGGAGGATACGAGTAGACCATCGTATCCGATGGCTTGAAGTACACAATTACTTTCTTGCCTAACGGCAAGAGCTCTTCGAGTCTCTGCGTCGGGGTTTTCGACGTGAGAACGTCCCCGTTCGCCAACCTTATCTGATGACTGACGAAACCCCCCAAGAATCGCGAAGACTGGATCTCTCCCTCAATAGCATTGTACCTATCTGAATCAACCTTTTCAGCAGATTCTGCAACATTCACATGATCTTCCCTGATAACCACCACAACCTCCTCCGCAGACTGATGGGTAGTGTCGCGAACAGTGATTCTCAAACCCTGATGTAGCTCCAGAATCGATTCTTCTGGATGTCTTCTTGCAACTACCGCTTGAAGGAAGTTGGCTCCGCCAACAAAATGGGCAACAAACAGGGATTGAGGTCTCATGTAGATATGGAATGGCGTAGCGTATTGTCTTATTCTTCCTTCACGCAGGACGGCTACGCGGTCGCTGATGGCCATCGCCTCAGCCTGGTCATGTGTGACATGGATCGTGGTCACTCCTGAGTCCTCCGCAAGCTTTCTCAATTTGTACCTCAACTCCACGTGAAGTCTTGCGTCGAGGGCTCCAAGTGGCTCGTCGAGAAGCAGCAGCTTTGCCTTTGTAGCTAATCCTCTCGCAAGGGCTACACGTTGCTGCATGCCTCCGCTCAACTCATCTGGTTTCGAATCAGCCCTGTGTCCCAGTCTCATCATTTCCAGCATTTCCCTTGCCACGTGAAGCGCTTCATATTCGCCCTCTCCTCGTGCAAGAGGACCAAACGCCACATTCTCTAAGACTGTGAGGTGAGGGAAGAGAGCATACTGTTGTGGCACATAGACTGCACCTCGCTCCTCTGCCGGTACCTCAATCGCTGGCTTGTCATCGATGTAGAGTTCTCCCTCATCTGGAGTCGCTAGGCCGGCAATCAGCCTGAGGAGCGTAGTCTTCCCGCTTCCAGTGGGCCCCAAGATGCAGACATATTCCTTGTCCGCTATCTCCATGCTCAGCCGGTTTATCGCCGTGATGGCGCCGAACCGCTTGACGATGTCAACTAGCTTGAGTGAGGGCATTTGAGTCATCTCCTTCTTCTCATCGCCAGACGGAGTGCAAGAAGACCGATGAAGGATATTGCAACTAGGATTCCTACACTTAGGCTCTGCGTCGAACTCGAAACTGCGACTGTCCCCCTAATCCAATCGACTAGCAGTACGGGAGCCGTCTTCAGGTTCACTGCAACTGCAGCAGCTGCGCCTGTCTCGTCAACGCTTCTTGTGAACGTCAGTATCGCTCCCGCAAACAGTGAATACTTGGTCAACGGAAGGATTATTCGTCTAAAGACCGTGAGAGGTCTTGCTCCTAGGGTCCTAGCGGTATCTTCTAAGTAGGTCGGCACTGATTCTATCGCAGCAGACATGGCTCTAACAAAGTAAGTGTATGTGATCGTCAGATGCGAGACCGTTAGAACCCAAAACTCCGGCAGGACGCTGACAGTTCTCCAAAAGGATCCTAAAGAAACACCAAGAGCTACAGATGGGACAACGATCGGAATGTTTACCAATCCATCCATTAGCGACGTGGCAGTCTTTCCAAGTCTTCTTCTCGCTATGAGCATGGCCATCGGCATGCCTACTAGCATATTGACTGCTGTGACAATCATCGCGATGGCATAGCTCAACCCCAAGCTTTGCCAGTAAGTACTCCAGATTCCTTGGTTTGAAAGAGCTTCCTTCAGTGTTCCATCAAAAACTGCTCGAACGCTTGGCAACGCGATGAAGAGTGAAGGGGCGATAACAATGAATAAGAAGACCGAAAGGGAAGCTAAGTCTCTTCCGAGAATCGCCCTCGGCTCGCTCAGCTTTCCCTCTGTCTCCGGCCAAACTCTTGAGACTGGTATCTTCACCTTCGGGCCCAAGTGCTTGATCAGTATGAAGGCTATGATCGATCCAGCCACTAATATGAAACTCACGAACGAGAGAGGGCCCTCAAGCCCGGCATCTTTGGCGCTCTTAATAAGGACCGGTCCATTTTCGAAAGACCCAGCTACGACGATCGTTGCCCCGGTCTCCGATAGCGATCTTGCGAACGACAGAAGAAACGAGGCAACAAGGGCTGGCCTCAAGATTGGAAGAGTGACAGTCCTCACAGCTGTTAAGGGCTCAGCACCCAAGGTTTTTGCTGCGATCTCAAAGGTTCCTCTGTATCCAGACAGTTCGCCAACCATAACTCTCACCACGACAGGAAGTGAAAAAGCGAAGTGAAGAAGCACGACGAGAACAATCCCAGGTGTCAGCAATGCGGGTCCAAAGAACAGGCTCGCCACTCCCTCTGGCCCCCAGAACAGAAGAGTCGAGAATCCCAATGCCACTGTGGGGATGATGAACGGAATATCAGTGAACGTATCCACGATGCTTCCCCATTTTGGATTGCTTCTTATAATCAGCCACGCCAGAGGAACTCCCAATGCCAGGTCCAGTACGGAAACGATGAACGCGAGTATGAACGACCAGGAAATGGCCGACCATGACCGAGCAAGTAGAACAGGATCTCTGAGGACCTCTTCCACCTTGTCAAGCTTCAGCATTATCCCGAATATTGGAGGAAGAAGAACCAGTCCGAAAAAGAAGATCACGCTGGACGTATAGACTAGCTTGGAGAGTCTTGGGTTTGCAGACAACCCGTCGAGGATGCTGGGGGACCTGTCCGACATTCGGAAGTCAGATTTCTTTCCTTGATTCAAGCGGGCAGGCCTCGCACCCATTGGCCAAGCTCAGGATTTCCTGCGGTCAACCATTTGATCTGTAGAGCTCCCGGTTCCTATCAATGTGACAGGGGTGCCTATCTCACTCTCAACTTCATGTATGAACTTTTGTGCGTTTTGAGGAAGCTTCTCGAAGCTCTGAACGCCCTTGCATTCAGGATAGACAATATCGAGTTTCGTGATGGCGGCTTGCGTTGCTCCATTGAGCATAACTGCCCTCTTTGCAAGCCTAAAGTCGAAGGGGGCAGCTCTTCTAGGTCTACCTGTCACAGTCCCAAACTCCAACCATCCTTTTCTCTCCAGCTCATCTGCCGAGATCTGATTCTCTAAGGGCCCTTCTCCAACTCTTGTAACAAAAGCTTTGAAGACAACTATCACATCGTCAACGGCTGTTGGGCCGATCCCCACGTCTGAACATATAGCTGACGCGATCACGTCTTTTGCTGTGCAGAAAGGATAAGTGCCATGGTAAAGCGATAAGTAGGTTCCTTGTGTCCCTTCAACCAGCACGGTCCTCTTCTGACTTATCGCGTCGCCAAGCTCTTGAGGGACGTCGGTGAGGTACCTGGAGATTTCTGGAATTTCTCTGGCAAGTTTTGCCTTTCGATAGGTTCTTTCTGATTGACATACTCCCACACCTGTTTTCGTTGTTCCGATTTTCTTGGTGAGGTGGGCGTTTCTCTTTTCTTCTTCTATGTGTCTTTCCTCGATGATCGCGCATTGTTGGTCGACTCCGAGACGATCCTCAGTGTTGGTGAGCTTGATTTCTTCTAGAAGCACTTTCGGGTTTACCAGGACTCCAGGCCCGATCAGGAGACGTGAGTCAGGGCATACGAAAGCGCTGGGAACCATTCTAAGGCCGTATGTTCGGCCCTGATACTCGACCTTGTGACCTGCATTTGGTCCGACTCCTCCTCTCACCGTTATCGAAGGCCTGTCTCTGATTGCAATGTACGAAACGAGTTTTCCCTTGCCTTCATCGCCGAAGAAACCTCCAACAACGACCGTGCATGACATGAATTGTCCCTGCGTTGAGGTTGGGACGTTCAGTATAAAGATTTTCAAGAGCCGAGGGCGAGCAAAAAGAGCTTCTACTCATTGAAGGGAAAATGAGGAGATGCCAGAACAAGAGCTGACATGCAAGAGCAATACATTACAGGTCCGGGGGTAGATTTCGTGTCGAAAGACATTCAGGCTGACTTATCGCGTCCTAGTGATTCGCGGCCCTAGATTAGTATCTTGGCTCCAGGGTTCAATAGGTTGTTTGGATCAAAGATTCGCTTCGCGTTCTTCATCAGATCGATCTCCTTCTCAGTCAAGTAGAGTTCAAGTTTCCCAGTTCTGATTTTTCCTATGCCGTGCTCCCCAGTTATCACGCCACCGAGTTGCACTGCTGTCCTGTATATTTCCTCTCTTAGTCTTTCCACGTGTTCTGTCTGTCCGGTTGGGCCTTTCATTATGTGTACGTGCAGATTACCGTCTGCCGCATGTCCGTAAGCCGGCAAGAGGACGCTCTCTTTCTTGGCAAGCTCTTTCACAGCCTCCACAAGCTTCGCTAACTCGGGCACAGGTACGGTCACATCGAGGATGTCTGCCGTTTCGCTCTTCAGGGCAGGGTATATGTTGCTTCTTATTCTCAGGATTCTGTCTTGTTCGCTTCTTGTCTCGACGAAGAGAGGTTCTAGGGCGCCGTTCTGTTGACACGTTTCAGCGATTTTCAGGCTTTCGGAGAGCACTTGTTCTCTGCTCGATTCAGCTATTACAATCATGAGGTAGCAGTTCCCTGATTTGACTGGCCAGTTCTCACCTAGATGGTTTGCAGTTCTCTCCATAAGGTCTCTTTCAGCATATTCTATCGCGAGAGGTAGCCGTCCGTCTCTAATCATTTTCGGAACACTTGCTATCGCGTCGTTTCGATTGTTGTAGGGAAAGACGAGGGTGGCCGTTGCTCCGAACATTGGAAGAAGCCGTAATATCACCTTGGTGATAACAGCGAGTGTTCCTTCGCTTCCTATGATGAATTGCATGAAGTCGTAGCCCACGTTGTTCTTATGCAGCTTCCCTCCAAGCCTCAGTATCTCGCCTGTGGGAAGCACAACTTCCATTCCCCTGACATAATTCCTCATTACACCGTGTTTTATTGCCCTTGCACCGCCAGCGTTTGTGGCGACCAGCCCGCCTACCTGAGAGGTCTCGTCACCGGGATGCAAGGGGAAAAACAGACCAGCATCACTGGCCGACTTCGAAAGTGTTCCAAGGGTAACGCCTGCTTCCGCAACCGCCATCAAGTTCTCATTGTCTATCTCTATCCTATTCATCCTCTCCATCGCAAGGATCAAGCCGTTCTGTGTCGGGATCGCACCGCCTACCAGCCCCGTTCCGCCCCCTCTCGGAAAGACAGGAATGTTATTCTCGTTGGCGAGGCGCAGTATATCTGAGATCTCTTGGGTGTTAGCAGGTCTCACCAATACAAGGTCGCTTGCAGGTCTGGGCCTGATAACGTCTGCGCTTTCATCTGTCAGATAGTTCTGCATCCGTTCCCTTTCAGACACCACGTAGGTCTTTCCAACGATACCCTCCAATCTCTCTATTACTTCCTTATCCATGCCATCACCGCAATCCAAGTTGGCTCCGTCTTTTGCTCTCAAAAGAATATGTTTGTGTGGCTTGTTAGAGCTTGCTGTTGACTAACATACATCGTAGGGCTCGCGTGAGCCCTTTCATACACTTCTAGCTTTCCAAGTCTACCGAACTACTATAGTTGAAACATCGTTGACATTGGTCCCTGTGGGCCCGGTCAGAATGAGATCACCAAGCTGCAAGAAGAAGCTGTATGCGTCATTATCAGCCAGGTGTCCCTCTGGAGTCAGGCCCATTTTCCTTGCCCTCACCAATGTCTTCCCATCAACTATTGCTCCGGCTGCATCCGTTGGCCCATCCACGCCGTCTGTGCTCGCCGAGGCCAAAGCTACCCCATCCATACCGTCTAGCCTTAGAGCAGCTGCCAGGGCCAATTCCTGATTCCTTCCACCTATCCCCTTCCCAGTAACAGTCACAGTGGTTTCACCGCCGGCCACTATGCCAGCTGGCTTTTGGACAGGATTATCGGACGAGGAAACTTCATGAGCGATCGACGCCAGAATTGCCCCGACGCACCTCGCTTCCCCCTCAAGAGTTGAGGTTAGCAGAACTGCGTTCAAACCTGTCGAATTGAAATGCTTGTAGGCTGCCAGACTTGCAGTTCTGTTGCTTCCAACAATGACATTGCAGACTTTCTTGAACGCGTCATCGTTTGGCTTTGGTGTTTCTGGAACAAGATGGTTCTCTCCGTCTGACAAAAGCTTTCCAATGGATTTTGGCGTGGTATCCCACAGAGCGTATTTTTTCAGAACAGTTATAGCGTCGCTGAAGGTTGTTGGATCTGGAACCGTCGGGCCAGACGCAATAAACTCTAAGCGGTCTCCGACAACATCAGAAAGGATAAGGTTTACGATCGTGGCCGGATAGGCGTTTTTGGCAAGCCAACCACCCTTGATGTCGGATATATGCTTCCTGACGGTGTTGATCTCACCTATTGTCGCTCCACATTTGAGCAGTGCCTCCGTGATCTCTCTCTTATCAGCGATCGGGATTCCGTCTCGGGGCAATGGCATGAGGCTCGATCCTCCGCCCGAGATTAAGCATATGATTAGGTCGTCTTGCTTTGCCTCTCTGACCATTTCCAAAATACATTTTGCCCCTTTCACGCCAGCTTCATCAGGGATTGGGTGACTTGCCTCATGGAGTTTTATGACATCAGTCTTGTCCTTGCTGCCGTGCGGAACGATTACCAATCCATCCTTGATGCGTCTTCCGAGTTTCTGCTCGACAACCTCGGCCATCGAGCCACTTGCTTTGCCACCGCCTATTACGTAGATTCTCCTGAATCTCTGCAGATCAAACGAATGACTGTTGATCTTGATGGTTGAGTTCTTTAGCAAGAATCTTGACTCTAGTATGCGTTTTGGGTCGGCGTCGTTCACTGCAGACTCAATGCTCGTCAATGCCAGAGCTCTAGCTTCTTGGTCAAGAGGCGTTTCTCCATTCTGTAGTAGTCTTTCTTTGTTCGCTATTGTTATCATATCTATGGCTCGTTATTGGTTTGCTGAATCAACATCGGCCTCTGATGCGTGAGTATTAATAAAGAGTTGCGTCCATCATTGCCATGTGAACCTTGTGCCGAAACCGAAAGTCTACGTTACCCGTCTTCTTCCTGAGAGAGGTCTAAGCAAAATAAGGCAGAATTTCGACATGCAAGTGTGGGAAGAATACAGCCCACCGCCGAAACGTGTCATAGTTGAAAAAGTCAGAGATGTCGATGGCCTCGTACCTCTTCTATCGGATCCCATTGACGCGGAGGTATTTGATGCAGCACCAAAATTGAAGATAGTTGCTCAGATGGCTGTAGGCTTTGATAACATCGACATCAAAGAAGCAACTAGAAGAGGCATATATGTAGCGAACACTCCGGAGGTCCTGACGGAAACTACGGCAGATTTCGCTTGGGCGCTCCTCATGGCTACTGCAAGGCGCGTCGTTGAGGCAGACAGGTATGTTCGTACAGGGCAATGGAAGGTTGGTTGGCACCCAAGCATGATATTGGGTCGAGATGTTCACGGTGCCACTTTGGGGATAGTTGGTGCAGGGAGAATAGGCGCAGCATTGGCAAGAAGAGCGAAAGGGTTCGACATGAAGATTCTCTATTACGATGTGGTTCCTCGACCGGATATGGAGAAGGGGTCCAGTGCAAAGCGTGTCGACCTGGATGCACTTTTCAGAGAGTCAGACTTCGTAAGCGTGCACGTTCCTTTGACGAAGGAAACCTACCACTTAGTGGATGCAAGGAAACTTAGCCTAATGAAGAAGACAGCTTACTTGGTCAATAATTCGAGAGGGCCGACTGTAGATGAGAAGGCCCTCTACGAAGCATTGAGGGAAGGGAGGATCGCGGGAGCTGGACTTGATGTTTTCGAGCAAGAGCCGACTCCCACAAGCAATCCTCTTCTCAAGCTTGAGAACGTCGTTGTAGCACCGCACATATCGAGCGCAAGCTATGAAACACGCTCGAAGATGGCAGAAATGGCCGCAGACAACCTGACGGCTTTCTTTGACGGAAGGAGGCCACCCAACTTGGTCAACCCTGAGGTTCTACAAATCCGGCCATTGCAGAGACGGTTCTAGCATTCAGCTCAAGGACACTGCTCACACTGGCAAGTGATCAAGCTAGACAATGCACTGTTATTAGGGCTACTCGTACGGATGGTCAAAGCAGGATTCAGAGAACATGATCCTGTCCGACTGGTGTACTCTTAAATATCAAGTCTAGAGTTATGAGGAAACTCCATGACGAAATTCATCTTTGTTACTGGCGGCGTAATGTCAGGGATAGGCAAGGGTGTAACTGCTGCCTCCATAGGCAAGATACTGCAAGTAAGAGGTTTCAAGATAACCGCGGCCAAAATAGATCCCTACCTGAACGTCGACGCAGGAACAATGAACCCTATCATTCACGGAGAAGTCTTCGTTACGGAGGACGGGGGTGAAATAGACATGGACATCGGCACTTACGAGCGATTCCTAGACATCAACATTCCCAAGGATCACAATGTGACGACAGGTCAGGTCTACCTTTCTGTGATCGATCGCGAAAGGCGAGGGGACTTTCTGGGAAGATGCGTCCAGATAATCCCGCACATAACGGATGAGATAAAGCAGAGAATAATTCAGATCGCAACTAGAAACAGCACCGATGTCGCAATAGTCGAAATCGGCGGGACAGTGGGGGACATTGAGAGCCTGCCATACCTGGAAGCCGCCCGACAGATGAGGCTTGAGCAGGGGCACGGAAACGTTCTCTACGTCCACGTTACGCTCGTGCCAGTCTTGGACGTTGTGGGAGAGCAGAAAACCAAGCCAACTCAGCACAGCGTACAGGAGCTCAGGAGAATCGGTATCCAGCCTGACATAATAGTCGCGAGAAGCCAGAAGCCTCTGCTGACTGAGCCGAAGAGGAAGATAGCCCTCTTCTGCAATGTGGAAGAGAAAGCTGTTTTCACTTCTCCGGACATACCAACAGTGTACGAGACTCCGCTTGTTCTTGATCATCAGAGCTTAGGAGACTACTTGACAGAGAGACTTCAGCTTTCGAGAAGGAAACCGAACTGGGCCAACTGGGAACAGACTGTGAACTCTTTCGCTAATCCAAAACACGAGGTCAAAATCGCGATGTGTGGCAAATATACAGAGCTGGCGGATTCATATGTTAGTGTGAACGAGGCTCTTAGACATGCAGCTGCCTCCTGTAACTCTAGGCTTTCTATTGACTGGATAGAGACTGAGGTATTCGAAAGTGATGTCTCAAAACTCCAGGCTCTTTCCAGATTCGACGGAGTACTTGTTCCAGGGGGGTTCGGAGCACGAGGTACAGAAGGGAAGATCAAAGCGATCAACCACGCCCGCTTGACAAATATGCCCTTCCTGGGCATCTGTCTTGGCTTTCAGCTAGCCACAGTGGAATTCGCAAGAAGTGTCGGGCTCCAAGGTGCCAACAGCACAGAAATAGATCCAAACACGCCTTATCCAGTGATCGACCTCATGCCCGACCAAAAGCAGGTGGAGTACAAGGGCGCTACGATGAGACTGGGCGCCCACGAGATCATGATCTCTCCAAGAACGGTCGCGGAGAAGCTTTACAGAACTCGAAGAGCATATGAAAGGCACAGGCATCGCTACGAAGTCAACCCCCGATACTTGGAGCAGCTAACGAAAGCCGGAATGGTCTTCTCAGCCAAGAACAGCGAAGGGACAAGGATGGAAATCCTCGAACTGCCTGACAAGTACTTTTATTTCGCCACACAATTCCATGGTGAGTTCAAGTCGAGACCTAACCGACCTTCGCCAGCATACTACGGATTCATTAAGGCGTGCCTGGACAAGAAGCTGGGTGAATCCAAGCCCGAGTTCTGGACATAGCTCTTTCACTTGATATGATGTTGACGTCATGCGAAGCTCTGGCTGAGAGGATATTGCTCAGCATGCTTTCGCTCTTGCCTTTTCTGCTACAGATCTATGCCTTCTCACTTTTTTCTGCAAGAAGGCTCGTAATCTCTCTGCATCGCGTCTCTCGATGATCTCGACGGTCCTGCTTTCTTCTGTTAGTCTAGCTTGTCTGAGACCGATTTTCTCCAAGATAATCGGCTTTAGCTCTAAGTCTATCTCGTAACCCCAGCAATTCCTGTGTTGCTCTTTTGCCACCTTCATGGTAGTACCGGATCCAAGGAATGGGTCAAGCACCGTCTCTCCTGCATATGTGAAGAGTTTGATTATCCGCCTCGGGATCTCTTCTGGAAACGCAGCTATTCCTTCCTCAAGTCTTCCCTGTAAGGGAAGTACGTTCGTTATGTTCCAGACCGTTAGATGCCATTCATCCTTGTTGTACTGACGCGTATCTATTTTCGAGGCTTTCCTCACCTCATGATCTATTCTTCGAGCATAGGCATAGTCGAATTTGCC
>CAZZFQ010000010.1:0-30511 GCA_964653695.1 uncultured Candidatus Bathyarchaeia archaeon
ATGCTGGATTTGGCTGTAAAGAATGGATACGTACTTGACGGAACAGGTAACCCTTGGTTCAGAGCAGACATTGAAGTCAGGAACGGCAAGATAGCGAAGGTTGGCCACTTAATCCAAAATGCAGACACTTTACTCAATGCAAAGGGACTTACAGTATGCCCCGGCTTCATTGACATGCACTCTCACTCGGACGACGCATTACTCATCAACCCCAGAGCTGAGAGCAAGATACGTCAGGGAGTAACAACCGAGGTAATAGGTAATTGCGGAGATTCAGGCGCTCCGATCAATGAAACTATTAGAAAAGAGATGGAAAAGACGGCCGCTCCGCTCATATCGGCAGGTGTGAAAATCGACTATTCCACCCTGCAAGAATATGCAGGAAAGCTTGAGCGGCAGGGAATATCCGTTAATGCTGCGCCGCTGATCGGACATGGCAATCTTAGGAAGATGGCTGTAGGATACGAGAATCGCCCTCCAACGACAAAGGAACTGGAGAGGATGAAGAATATCCTCGCTGGCGCGATGAGGCAGGGCGCCTTCGGAATTTCGACAGGACTCATCTATCCTCCAGGAAGCTACTCCAAAACCGCTGAAATCATCGAGTTAGCAAAGGTCGCTTCGTCCTTCGGAGGGATATACACGTCTCACATTCGGGGGGAAGGGGAAACACTTCTGAAGGCTGTGAAGGAGGCGATTACAGTCGGAGAGAGGGCCAAGATCCCGGTTGAGATATCCCACCATAAGGCTGGTGGAAGAAAGAACTGGGGAAAGGTGAAGCAGACTACTCACATGATCGAGGAGGCCCGAGCGCGGGGAATAGACGTAACATGCGACGTGTATCCTTATGTCGCCTCGAGCTTCGGCCTAGTCAATATGCTTCCTCAATGGGCGCATGAAGGTGGCCCGGAGAGAATTATTCAGCGATTAAAGGATCCTAGAATTAAGAAGCGAATGAGACGCGACATGTTGAAAGGCTCACTCAGCTCGGCACATTGGGACAAAACGATGATAGCCCACTGCCCGAGGAAGAGGGAGTATCAAGGAAGGTTTGTGAGAGACATAGCAAGAGCAAGAAGGGAAGATCCATTCGAATTCGCCTTCGAACTCTTGATCGATGAGGAGCTGGCTGTGGGGGTGGTTCGGTTTGGTATGTGTGAAGACGACGTAGAGCACGTTATCCGTTATCCGGGTGCGATGATTGGAAGCGACGGTTCAGCTCTTGCCCGATACGGTCCACTGGGGAAGGGGCACCCTCACCCCAGAAACTTCGGAACTTTCCCACGAGTACTGGGCCACCACGCGCGGAGGCGTGGGATAATTACGTTGCCGGACGCGGTGCGCAAGATGACCTCACTACCTGCGCAGAAACTTGGCCTGAGGGATAGGGGAGTAATCCGGCCTGGTGCATGGGCTGACCTAGTCGTCTTCAATCCGAGGAAAGTGATCGACGTGGCAACGTATGCAAACCCGAAAAGATATCCAAGAGGAATAGAGCATGTGGTCGTGAATGGCGTTCTTACGCTTAGTAAAGGCAAGCATACTGGTGCTATGGCTGGTAAAGTTCTGAAACGTGCTTAGGAACCAAGATCAAGGCTGCGCCCGTTGACAGAAGGGGCAGAACCTTGCGATCATAGGTATGGACTTTCCGCAGAAAGCACAGTACTTCAATTGAGGTGCCGGAACCGGCGTTACGGGTTGCGGCGGAATCTGAGGCGGGGGCGGCTGAGCGACGGGTTGTGCGGGTTGAACTTTCGCTGCAGGTGTGGGCGCTGTCGGGGGTGAGGGGGCAGGTGCCTTTTCTTTGGCCATTACCTCTTGAGTTGCTTCATATGAGAGCTGGTAGATGAGGCGGATCATGGTTGCTATGGAGCCGAGCAAGATGATCAGGTAACCCAGGAGCGCTACTGTGATCCCGGCGAAAGCCTCCGTTTCCAATGTCACAGGTCTTCGGTTGAGCAGGTCGGTGAGAGCGTTCGTAAGAGGTACTGTAGCAAGCGCGAGCCCAATGGACATCATAACTCCACCAAGTATTCCCCAAACGACAACCCAGAGAAAGTAGATCAGTGCCCTTTTGAAGGCGCTGAGCCAGCTTAGGGGCATATCTCTTCGTAGCCTCAATGAGGTATGTCGCATCACACATGTTAAGAGTCTTTCTGCCGTGAAGCGATCTGAAATATGGCCAAGATTTGCGCACATTCTCCGTGTTGATTACAAGGGGCTAGATTAGGCGTCAGACAAGATCTCTTATCTTCCTGAGCTCTTCTGTGGACCAATTCGAGTTGCGTAGACTATGCTCTCTGGCTTCACAGGAGCGACCTAAGAGAGGTCACTAAACTGTTGCGGGATCTTGTTCGCATAGACACGACGAACCTCCCGATGAATAAAAGAGGCACATTGTTGATCTTCAAGTCGTGAGAGCTTCGCCCATAGGCGAAGCCGTTGATCCAAGAAACGCATATACAATGATCTTAGGCGAATGGAGTCGACGAGGGAGGGCTTTCCTGGTGAAGTCTATGAAGACCGAATTGTTCGGGACTTTCTCGATGGTCGCACGGTGTGAAAGAACTGGTGAGCTGGGCGTTTGTGTTTCAACGGCAGTCCCGGCCGTGGGCTCAATAGTGCCGCACGCGGAACTTGATGTGGCGGCGATCGCGACTCAAGCCACTTCAAATGTGATGTATGGCATCAAGGGGCTTCAGCTGATTAAGCTGGGGTTGTCACCGAGTAGCGCCTTAGATGCTCTGCTCAGAGAGGATGAGGAGAGGGAGGTTAGGCAGGTGATAATGATCGACAAGGATGGGAAAACTGCAGCCTTCACTGGAAGAGAAACAGTCGAGTGGAAAGGGCATCTTACTGGAGGGAACTATGCGACTGCTGGGAACATGCTCGTGGGATCGCAGGTGATCGAGGCCATGGCAAAGACGTTTGACTCTACTGAGGGGCCACTGGAGGAAAGATTGATGAAAGCGCTCGAAGCTGGGCAAAACGCAGGAGGAGATAAGCGAGGCAGAGTCTCCGCAGCACTTCTCGTCATGAAGCGACTTGAGGCGGATAGTCCCAGGCCTTGGGTTGATTTGCGAGTGGATGAAAATCCTGATCCGGTGGCAGAGCTGCGGCGCATATACGAAGTGTTCAAGGTCCGGTATCTCTCTGGGAAGAAGGTCTGATTAGAAAAAGGTTTTCTAGGTTTATCAAGGCATTATCCTCGGTCATCTTTGACTTGCGGGAGTTCCCAAGCCAGGTCTAAGAGATAAGCCTCGACCAGAGGGGCAGGGTTCAGGACCCTGTGGCACAGGCCTTCGGGGGTTCAAATCCCCCCTCCCGCACCATTCCTAACTACCAGAATAGGAGAATTTTGAGCCACCTTTTCTTGGCAAGTAGTTGCGATAAGCCTACTCTCCTTTCGTGACAGAGCGGACTATGGTGTTCTCAAGGTCGCAGTTAATTGTACCTAGGAAAACTAGCCAGATGTATAGGCACCTATCGTAATCTCTGCGAAGAATTCTTTCTTCGCTTTGCATATGGGGCACATGTATGGAGGTTCCTCTCGAAACACAACGTAGCCACACTGCTTACAGTACCACAGCTTCATCTCACTCTTCATAGGTTTCGCCATGGTGCCAGCGATTGAAGTTGGCCTCGGTGAAGGCGTCTTCACAGCTGTTGCATACGCTCTCGTCTGCTTTTCCAGCGGTCTTCTTTCCGGGATCGATTCAACAGGTGCCTTGCCTTCAAACAAATCTTTCCTCACATAGAGGCCGCAGTAGCAGGTTCCAAACTCTTCCACATCTGGATCTCGATAGTCGCAAGGGCAAATAATATCCTTATCAAACTCGAAGTTTCCGGAGGCCAGTCGACATGGGCATGAGGGATAGCCATATCTCTCTTCGTTCTTCTTGAGGCCTTCAAGCAAGTCCTTTAGGAAGCTTTCATCCGGATTCAAGTAGTAACCGCGGCTCTTGGCGTCCGATTCAGCCCTCGTCCGCACAGAGTGCAAGGTTATCGAAGTCCAAGCGCCTCCTTCAAGTCATCCGTCTTGAACCCTATAATCAACCGTTTGCCGTCGATCAGCACCGCAGGATAGGCGTAGCAATCCCACTTTCGAAGATCGTTTTCAATCTTCTTCCTGTCTTCTGGGTTTGCTAAGTCAACATCCACGTACTCGTAATGAACCTTCTTATCTTTCAAGAACTGTTTGGTGCGCTTACACCAGGCACAGGTGCTCAAAGCATAAACGAGCACCTTGTGATCCTTCATATCTCCCGGCACTGCCACGACATTCACACCTTTCGCCTCCGAGGAAAGAATTGGTCTTCACTATGTCTATCTTATAGGTTTGCAGCCCCAATCACAACACAGCCTTAAGGATTCTTGGAGCTACATGGATTTCTCACAGAAATCTTCGAAACGCTGGGAAGTATTAAAGGTCGCCCTGCTAACTCAGAGACACCCTACAATCAAAGAGGAAGGCGAGGCTGTGAATAAACTGGATCTCCTAACGTATTGTGGCCTGTACTGCGGGCTCTGCGCTCAACGTGGAAGGATACCTCGTCAGGCTACTGCTCTCAGAGAATCTATGGTGAAGGAAGGTTACGAATTCTGGGCTAAAGAGTTGCCCAGATTCAGTGAGTTCTGGAAGTTTCTATCCAATCTTTGTGATCCCAACAAGTCATGTCCTGGATGCAGGCAGAATGGTGGACCACCGTTCTGTTCGATTAGGAAATGCGCTCGCGATAGTAAAATCGACACCTGTGTCTTCTGTGGGAAATATCCTTGTGAAAGGATAATTGAAGTCGCGAGAGGTTATCCAACACTCATCGCGGATGGAAAGAGAATGAACGATATTGGACTTGAGGCCTGGATTGATGAACAGGAGCAACGTGCGAGAACAGGATTCTCATATGCCGACGTTCGATGTCATCCCTACAAGGTTCCTGACAAGTGAATGCATCTTCGTACCTCGTGATTTCTAATGACTCTGAGGTTTGCTGAGCCTGAGATTAGCGAAGGATCCTCTAGTCCAGATCCAAGCCTTGCATGAGCACAGTTGTTGCCACATTGCGGGACCGTAGCCCGGCCTTCATGCAACCCTTAACCACCCTTTTCTGTAGAAATAGACTGGAAGTAAACTGGCTTCTCGCTATTGCTCTGATCTCACACTTCAACTGATCGTGTCTATTGGTTTAGCCTGTTGAGACTTGAGTCAGAGATCACAACCTTCTCTGCTACGATTTCGCAATTGGAACTAGCCCAATGACCGTAAGTGCCTTACAGTTCCGAGGTACGTTCCATCTAGCAAATGTAGTTCAGCGCTTTCAAAATCGACCGCGGAGGATCGCAAAACCGGGCCTATCAGGGTTCGCCCCCTCCTTCCGTACTCTATTCTTCTATTGACCGATCTACCTCCCAAGTTCTCGTTGAAGGAAGGCATCACGATACATTGTTGATCGAGAAGATCAACGCCGAACTGCCTCTTTGCCTGCTCTTCGACTCTTTTCTGGGGCTTGATCTTCATATGCTTGAGCAAGGCGCTTGCGAGTTTGCGACTCTTAGATCGGGCTTTCACCCAGACCTGTCTTACCATTCGGAATCCAAGTTCGTCTGTGAAAGTGACTACGGGATGAAGGTGCGCCATAACCATGGTTTCGCATCCAAGCAGGTCGGCTTTGGGCCAAGCGTGGCCATGGAGTAACGCGATCTTCTTCCAGAGGATGATGCCGCTTGATGAGTGAATCTTAACATTGGGAGTCGTCAAAGCTTCTAGGTTTCCGTCGTGGTTTCCTGACACAACTTGAATGTCTTGAACCATCCCACTAATCTTCTCAAAGAAGTCTGGAACATCTCTCCACTCTTCAAACTCGACTTTCGCTACAGCGTGCTTGACATCTCCTAGGAAGATTATCGATGATGGGTTGGTCACCTTGACGAGTTGGATCATCTTCTCAAGAAGCTTCGGAGTCTGCGATGGAACGTGTATCCCTCTTTGCGAGAGGGAAACCTCCCACCCTATATGTAGATCCGCAACTACTAGCACCTTCTCTGACAAGTTCTCAAGAAGCAGCGCGGGATATGATTCGACGGGTCTTAGGTAACTAGCGGGCGCAGTCACATGAATCAGTCATGATAGTCAAGGTTTCAACTAATAACCGTTGATCGGCCAAAGTCATAGAAAAGAGATTAGTGCGAGCTGAAGTCCATAGACTGACAGGAAGCTCTCCAATTGGAAACAGCCGAGAAGAAGGAGCTTCGAGCCATTGAGAAGATCTGCTCCGAGATAAGGCTCTCCATGGGAATCGACGGTAAACTGAGAGCGAAGCTGCTCGCACATTTCGCGGCCAGGTTCGAAAACGCTCTCAGTCTAATCGAAAAGAGAAGGGTTAGGAAATATTCGTTCTCTCCCAGCGGGCGGGTCGTATGGGCCGTGAAAGGTAGGAAGGCAGAGTATCAAGTAATCCCCGACTCAAACTTCTGCAGCTGCGACGACTACTACTTTAGAGTCATCGACCGTAGGAGGCAACTGTGTTACCATATCGTTGCGCAACGACTTGCTGATGCGCTGGGATGTTTTGTCTTGGAGGAACTTCCTGACTCTGCCTACAATAAGATTACGAAAAGATGGCATACTCCCGAAGAACCTTGACGAGCTTCACATCCTACTGAGCACATGTTTTTAAACCGTTTCCGGTATTAGACGTGGCGACACGAGGAGTTTCAACCGTGACAGCTGACGAGGCTTACGGCTTACTCATGCTGGGAACTCAGATACTGTCCTTCATAGCATTGCTTCTCATATTTGTCTACGTTGCGTACGAGCGAACAAGGCCCACATAGACCATGTAAGGCGCATTGGCAAAGTGCAAGCTCGTGCAGGAGAAGAAGATGTAGGGGAGAGGGGAGCCGCCGTCAAACGACGGCACTTCTCCAAAATGTCAGGGACAGAGTGGAGGCACTTGGCTTAAGGGAGTAATGTGAGAGTTGAGTGTCTTCTCTCTTCTGCGGCCTGGCCTGCAAATGTTGCTTGACAGGGAGGCTATTGCCGAACCCAGTGTCATTCAAGATCTCGCCATTCCAAAGATCCTTCAAGGAAAGAACGTCTTGATCATAGCGCCTACAGGAACAGGTAAGACCTACGCCGCAGTAATGCCCGTCTTCGAGTTATTCCTGCGGAAGAAAGACAGAGAGCCAACAAAGGGAATCTCCATTCTCTATCTTACCCCGCTACGGGCGCTCAACCGCGATATTCTAAGAAGGCTTGCGGAAAATGGCAAACAGCTCGACATCAAGGTGCAGGTCAGGCATGGAGACACTCCTACCCATGTCAGGTCGCTGCAGGCAAAGTTTCCTCCAGACATGTTGATCACGACACCTGAGACCCTTCAGGCGATTCTTCCCGGAAAGCGGATGAAGGAACACTTGAAAGGTGTGCGGTGGGTTGTAGTTGATGAGATTCATGAACTGGCAACGGATAAGCGAGGAGTTCAGCTTTCAGTAGCCTTGGAAAGGCTGCGAAACCTAACTGAGAGTGAGTTTCAAAGGGTCGGGCTCTCGGCAACGATAGGCGAGGACCTCAAGGTTGGACAGTTTCTGGTCGGAGAAAACAGGGCCGTAGAGATAGTTAGGTCTGAAGAGGCAAGAAGGTTCGAAGCTGAAGTAGAATACGTCAAACCGAAGGAGAGAGACTACAAGGACTCTGAAAAGCTCGGGATTCCAGCTCCAACGGTAGCAAGGGTGAGAAGAATATGCGAGCTGATATCCCAACATAGGTCGACACTCGTATTCACCAATACGCGCGAACACGCAGAGGCTTTGGGATCGCAAATACACGCTCTCGATGAAGCCCTGCCTGTCAAGGTCCATCACGGCTCCCTGTCTCGAGAGATAAGGGAAGAAGCTGAGAAGGAGTTTCAGTCAGGGACGATCAGAGCGGTCATATGCACGTCCTCGCTAGAGCTTGGCATCGACATTGGCTCAGTCGACTTCATCATCCAATACATGTCGCCTAGAGAAGCAACGCGGCTGATACAAAGGGTCGGAAGAAGTGGACACAGAATCAGAGGAATCCCTAGAGGAATCATAGTTTCAGGGTGGGCCGACGACATCTTAGAATCGTCAGTGATCATCAGTCATGCAAGGAAGGAACAACTAGAGAGAGTTAGGATTCATGAGAACGCCCTAGACGTCCTCGCTCATCAGACAGTAGGAATACTCCTTGATCAGGGAAGATGCAAAGAAGAAGAAATCCTAGAGACTGTCACAAGAGCCTACCCCTACAGAGCCCTAGATCTCGAAGATTTCATGGCCACTCTCAAGCAGCTTGTAGATTTGCGCATCGTGGTGCAAAGGGAAGAAAAAATTCAGGCAAGGTTCCCGAAAGCCTTTCACTACTACTACGAGAATCTCTCAATGATACCTGACGTGAAGCGATTCACTGTCTTCGACTTCATAAGAAGACGCAAGATCGGAACGCTCGATCAAGAGTTCGTTGCCCGAAGCTGCAAACCACGCGTAGAATTCATCATGCACGGCCATACTTGGAGGGTTGTCGCAGTTGACGAGGCTAAGCTCTCGGTCGAAGTTGAACCCGTCCCACCAAGCCTCACAGCAATTCCAAGCTGGGAAGGAGAAATAATCCCGGTCGATTACACCGTATCTGAACAGGTGGGTGCTCTCAGAAGAAGGATCATACGCAATGTCCTGCAGGAATCTCGCTCGCCTGAAACTGCATCCGAACTATCAATCAATCCTGAAGCCTTTGAAAAAGCCTCTGACACACTCAGAGAGCACATCAATGAGTATGTCCTCCCAACTGAGAACGAAATAGTTGTAGAGAAGTTTGAGAACTGCATAGTAATACATGCCTGCTTCGGCAACCTTGTGAATGCAACTCTGGCAGCAGCATTGGCGCCTCTTCTCGCAGCAAAGTACGGGATCAACATCGCGACGCAGACAGACCCCTATAGAGTCGGACTGATCATTCCAGTCAAGATCCATGCTCATCTTGTTGCGAATGAGCTCAGGAATCTACAGCCAGAAGATCTTGAAAAAATAGTCTTGGGTTCAATGGAGGAAACAGAACTCTTCGCTTGGAGGCACTGGCATGTGGCTCGACGGTTCGGAGCTGTGGAGAGAAGGGCAGACTACAAGTCCAATCGAGCGAAATTCTTGGTTTCAGTATACAGGAACACGCCGATAAACAAAGAAGCACGACGAGAGGTCCTTTTGGAAAAACTCGACCTGGACCAATCAAGACTGCTTATACAGAAAGTCTGCCAAGGAGAGGTCTCAGTCGAAGCGATTGAACAGAAAGGGGTCAGTTGCTCCCCACTGGCCATGCCGATAGTAGATAAGGTGATCCCTCACGACCTCCTCCGCCCAGCAGTCCCAGCGAAAGCACTTGCCGAAATCGTCAAGGAGCGACTACTATCCGAAACCATGAGACTTGTCTGCTTCTACAAGGCTGACTGGGAAGGGCTTCGAACCGTCCGGACGCTCCAAGAAACGATTCGCTGTCCCACATGCAAGTCGACATTGGTGGCGGCAACTTATCCTCGCGATGAGAACCTCATCAAAATCGTCAAAAAGAAGCTGCAACGAAAACCACTGTCCCCTGAAGAAGAACGAGAATGGCAGAGGGGTTGGACTAGCGCCAGCATAGTTCAAACCTCGGGCAAGCGAGCAGTGATTGCGATGAGCGGAAGAGGCGTAGGCCCAACCACCGCCATCCGCATCTTGAGACGTTTTTGTAGAACGGAAGAAGAATTCTACACGGAGATACTGAAAGCAGAAAGAGAGTACGCAAGAACCCGCATGTTCTGGGACTAGGAACTCATTTGTCGGATCTCATTTCGGGATCTCGAGTTCTCGTAGTCATCCCTGAAATGGCTTAACTAGGCGAGACAGAGTCGATTGTATGTTTTCGCTTTGAAAGATGTCTTGCAAAGGAAGACTCATAATGAAGAGGCTTCAATTTAGATTCGAAATGAAATCAAGAGAAAGATAATCACGGTCATCTTAGGAAGTGGCAAAGTGGCAGTCACCATTGGACGAAGCCTTTCACTGATATTCATTCTCTCAGTAGTGACATACACGGGTTGCCGTCGAGCCTATACGGTCGAGTCGGTAAATCTCTTGAGAAACCCAAGTTTCGAGGAGGTGGGTTCCTGGAGAACCTATACGGCCGACGCCAATGACGTCGCAGATCCGAGGAGCTCTACCCGAGCCCACAGTGGAGATTACTCTGCCTACACCAAGGCGACCACTATTGGTGGAGACGGATACGCCCTAATATCTCAAGACATCTCCATATCCATAAGCTCGAATCTAGAATTGTCCTTTTGGCTATACGTCAGACAGCACGAACTCCCGTTCCAAGGATACATAAAGGGATTCGTAGCTAGTTCAGGAGGCAGATTTCTTGATGTCGGAATCTGGTCAGGCGACTCACCTAAACCGAAAGCGAACGAATACCGCTTCCAAGCCCGAGTGGAAAAGTACGACGCATGGTTCAGAATAAAGGCAAACATAGGAAAGCTTTGGATCAACGAAGCAAAGTTCCCAGGAGACGACACGATAACGGCAATTTCGCTTGGGATCTATAACGGGCTTGTCTACGCTCTCCCTAAGAACCTCCTTCAACTTGAAGTATTCTTCGACGACGTGTTCTTAGGGCCGTCGGTAGTCGAGGAGGAACCCAGCTTCCCTTGGCTTATGACCGCAACAGCCGGCTTGATAGGCGCGACCATTGCAGCTGTCGTAATTGTCAGAAGGCGGTCACGTTCTGCGGAACGTCCTTCAATCGCCCGTGACAGTCATGTTCGCCGAACACTAGGTCAGATGTTGTGAGGAGGATCCTGCTTGTCTGAGAATGTGATTCACGCGATTCTGACGCATCGCAAAGACCTCTCAAGGGAAGAAGTGCTCGGTCTTATCGAGAAGAAGAAGGCTGAGTCTGGAGGTTTCCTTTCAGATCACGGTGCAGCCATGCTCGTCGCTCAGGATCTGGATGTGGAGGTTGAGAGAAGCGGACTGTCAGGAATCAGAATTAGAGACATGGTAAGCGGTCTGAGCGATGTGACGGTTACAGGAAAGGTCACAGCAGTGTCGACCCTTCAAGAATTCAAGCGCAAAGATGGAAGCCCCGGTAAGGTGTTGAGATTTGTCCTAGCAGACCTCACAAGCGAGGTGAACTGTGTAGCTTGGGATGGACAGGCAGAGAGATTGGCGAATCAACAGCTTGAAGGCAGAACCGTATCCGTATCACACGGGTACACGCGCGAAGGTCTCGGGGGAAGCGTAGAGCTGTTCATCGGCGATAGAGGTCAAGTTGAATTCATACAAGAGGTCCACGAACTAGGTGGGCAGCCCACAGGTCAGTTCTTGAGCATTGCGGATGCGCTGAAATGCGAGGGAGAGGTGGATCTTGTGGGTATTGTGAAGATACCACCGAGAATTACAGAGTTCAAGAGAGCCGATGGGTTGGGAAGGGTTCTTCGAACAAAACTCATGGACAATACTGGAAGAATAACGCTTGTTGCTTGGAACGAGAAAGCAGACGACTTGCACAATTTAACGGTCGGAAAGGCGGTCTTGGTATCCAGAGGAAGGATCAAGACCTCCATAAACGGTAGCGCAGAAGTTCACGCAGACTCTATGAGTCGCGTAGAGCCCCTTGAGTCTACCCCAGCGCAATTGGTCAATGTTGAGTTGCAGCCGCTTAAGATCTCACAGATTAAAGCAAACATGCGAGACGTAGATGTCATGGCGAGAATACTGAAGGTTCAGCCTCCAATGGAAGTGAGGAGGACGACCGGCGAGACGACGAGAGTCATGCGTCTCCTCCTTGGGGACGATACAGGCATTATTCAAGCGTCTCTGTGGGATGACAAGGCCGAACTCAATCTTGAGGCAGGAGAAACGATTCTCATAGAGGATGCGACGAGCAGGGAACGCCTGGGCGAAGTCTCGATAAGCGTAGGAAAGGCTGGTGCTGTCACAGCAAGCCCTGAGGCAGGGCTCAAAGAGCTTCAGCTGGCTCCAAAGAGAATCACAGAGTTACCACAACAGGGAGGTCCAGCCTTCGTCGAGGGAACAATCGTTAGCCCTCCCTCGTCGAGGCAAGTTCAAACTTCGAAAGGCGAAGTGGTCGACTTCTCTGAAATTCAATTGAGGGACGACTCAGCTGAATGTAGAGTAGTATTTTGGAGGGATATCGCAAAACAGGTCGCCACGTTGAGGCAAGGTACTAAGGTAAGGCTGTTCGGAGTCTATCCCCGCCTTGGATTCAAAGGCGGAGTTGAGCTGTCTTCTGGTCCAATAACATACGTCGAAACAGTAGGCGAGCAAACCTCTCAAAGAGTTGACAAGATCGTTGAGTTGAAGGAAGATGTCGAAGGAGCCCTTCATGGGATCATCATAGAGCTCTCAAGTGCGTCTCATGCCTCGCCCATTTGCAGGAGATGCGGGTCGAAGGTCGAGTTCCAAGACGACACGACTATCTGTGAACAGTGCCAGTCAAGCCAAGACATAGACCTCTCTGCCACTCTCTTTCTCAGAATTGATGACGGGTCAGGCTACGTTGATGCCGTTGTTGAAAGCCCCGAATCAAACGCGTTACTAGCCCAAGATACGAAGTGGATCCTCAGAAGCCTCATCGAAAGGAAAACACCAAGAATTCAGCTCACGGTCGAAACTTTGAGCCGGCTGATCGGAATGAAAGTTCTCTCGAAGGGAGTTCTGGGTAAGGATTCGAAGACTGGCAGAACCATTTTTCGAGTGAAGGAGATTCGGGAAACCCCGTCAAACAGTGACCCGCGGGGCCTACTGGGTCGGGATCTTCTGAAACTGAGAACTACCTAGGTGCGGCAGCCCTCTTACCTGCGTCGAAAGCGCCGAGATTAACTTTCACGAACTCCTGAGGAACATGTTCTTTGATTGTTTGGATCAGGTTTTCCTCCTCGATTGGGAGCAAGCCAGTTGCTTCTAATGCCCCCATCAGCACCATGTTCACAGCCAAGGAACTTCCCGCTTCCTCTGCGATTTTGAAGGCGTCTAGGACAGTGATATGCTCAGTAAATCTCTTGCATTGTTCAATAACCTCATTGAGAGAGGGATACTTGTATGCGCCAGTGGAAACGGTCACAGGGATAATTGGCTTTGAGTTCATAACGATTCTTGTGTCTTGGTTGGTGAACTTGAGCGCTCTGAGCGTCTCGATCGGTTCGAATCCCAAGATCGCGTCCGCCGATCCTTCCATTATCGTCGGCGAATAGATATCACAGCCAATCCTTACATGTGATGCTACTGAGCCTCCTCGTTGCGCCATTCCATGCACCTCGCTTATGACCACTTCTAATTCTTCCCTCAAAGCCGCGTTGCCAAGAATTTCGGTGGCGAGTATTACTCCCTGTCCGCCCACACCTACGACTATGATATCGATTTTCTTGGGATTCATGGTGTTCACTTTTGATTAGAGACCTTGCCTAGACGGGTACGCTCTGGTCAGCCGCTGCTCTTTGACGTGACTTGACCTCTACGCACGGCCCTCTGAAAACCACGACAGCCGGGCCAGTATGACGGGTCGCTTCTTTCATTGCGGAAACTGCGTTCTCGAACTGGAAGGGATCAACGACCTTGACGAAATCTATTCCGCAGGCCCTCGCTATGTCTTCAATCATTATTCGCTTGGTTGCTTTTCCCATGGCTGTCAGACCGGTTCCCGGGTGCGGTTGATGGCCAGTCATCGCGGTAGCCATGTTGTCGAGTACAACGTATACAAATCTATGATTGTTGTATGCAGCGTTGATTAGGCCGGGGATTGACGCGTGAAAGAATGTTGAATCTCCAACCACGCCAATCACGGGATCGCCTGTGACTTTAGTAAGGCCTGCCGCTATCCCCACGCTTGCCCCCATAGAGATCATGACATCCCCCACGGACAAAGGCGGTTGATAGCCAAGAGTGTAACAGCCGATATCAGTCGAAACAATGGCCTTCCCTTCAGTGGCGACCTTGATTGCGTGAAAGGACGCCATGTGTGGACACCCGGGACATAGCATAGGCGGCCTAGGAGGAGCCACCCTATTCGCTTGGGCTGCCTTATTCTCCACTATTTCAAAACTCGACCCAAGATTCTTCCCCAAGATCTTTGACAGTCCTTGGGCCACGATTCCGGTAGAGAACTCGCCGTCTCGGGGAAAGAATCCTTTCAGCTTTCCGAAGACCTCGACATCCTTAGCTGCCTCTTGGGCGATTGCTTTCACTTGAACCTCTAAGAATGGCTCCAATTCCTCAACGACGACTGCTTTATGCACGCTTTGCAGAAATTTCGAGATCAAATCTACTGGGAGCGGATATGTCATTCCTAGCTTCAATACCTTAGCGGAAACTCCAATCAAACGTAGTGCTTCAATGCAGTAGTTGTATGATACTCCTGAGGTGATCAATCCGAGTGTACCTGTGCCGAGAATTGTATTGTATGTGGATCGCTCGGCAATCTTGCTGGCAAGCTTCATCTTTTCCAGGAGGACTGGATGCCTTCTACGAGAGTTTGCTGGAACCATGACAAAGCGTTCAGGATCTCGGACGAATGACCCAACTTCTCTCTTCTTGATATATCCAAACGTCACTATGCCTCTTGTGTGGCTGACACGGGTTACCATCCGCAGCATGACAGGGAGCTCCAGCTCCTCCGAGATCTCGAAGGCCGAGAGGAGCATCTCTCGGGCCTCTTGAGGATTCGAAGGTTCCAAGCACGGAATATTGGCGAGTAGCGCGTAGTAGCGATTGTCTTGTTCATTCTGAGAGCTGAAGCAATTAGGGTCATCAGCGGAAACGGTGACAAACCCTCCTCTGACCCCAGTGTAAGCAAGAGTGATCAACGTATCGGAAGCAACATTGAGTCCCACCATCTTCATGGCCGTTAGGGCACGTGCACCTGCCAAGGAAGCGCCTGCAGCTACCTCCAAAGCTACTTTCTCATTGGTCGAGTACTCCATGTAGATGCCTGCGTCTTCGGAGATCTGAGCGATTGTGTCCCCTATCTCAGAGGCAGGCGTGCCAGGATACACTGCAACAACGTGGACTCCTGCCTCCAAAGCTCCGCGCGCGACGGCTTCGTTGCCAAGAAGAAGATGCTTGTCACCGGGCTTGTCTTCAAGGAGAACTTGGGGGTCACGCAACGCATTCAACCCCTTCGCCGAGACTCTCCCTTCAATCACTCTAATATCTATTCTGAGAGATGAAACCCGGGATACTGGATGACTGTGAGTGTCACTGAGAGACTTCGCCCGGAACATAGGCCACGCTTGGAGCTGAGAACGGCAGGGTGGATCAAGCCCTCATCAATCCTGGCACTGAACGGTAGCCCTAGAAAGGAGCGAGGGGCGACAGACAAAGTGCTTCAAGCATTCCTCGAAGGAGCCCGATCCGAGGGAGCTTCTGCTGAAACCCTCTACCTACAAGGAAAGGACATTAAGCCATGTTTGGGCTGCTTCTCATGCTGGATCAAAACTCCGGGAAAATGTGTCCAAGGCGACGAGGCCGAGGCAGTTCTCGACAAGATTCGGAAAGCCAATCTGCTTGTCTATGCAACTCCGCTTTATGATTTCACGATGACAGTGGCTATGAAAGCTATGATCGAGCGATCGCTTCCTCTTCTGGAGCCATATCTCGTGGAAAATGCTGACGGGAATACCACTCACAGGTCTAGGTCAGGCAAGATGCAACCGTCAGTGTTAATCTCTGTATGCGGGTATCCGGAGATCTCAAACTTCGACGCCTTGAGAACCACGTTTCGAAGAATATGCCGGCCGCCCAATAATCCGCTCATAGCCGAAGTCTTCAGAACAATGAGCACAGTCTTGCTTTCAAAGGAGTTTAGCTTTCTCAGCGAAAGAATAGAGGAATACCTCAGCTGTACAAGAAAAGCTGGACAAGAGGTTGTTGTATACGGAACCATATTTCCGACCACACAAGCTAAACTTGAGGAAGATTTGATGCCGCCAGAGCTCTATCGAAGAGGTGTTAATAAATGGTTCGAGAAGAGAATTCGCATAGTCTGACAGAGACTTTGGTGAGGGCGCTATCTCGGTGAAACTTCCTTTACCGCGCCCTCAAGAACATCAAGCGCCGGGTCAATGAGCTCTCTCGTGATTGTTAGTGGGGGAGCTAGCCGCAGGGTTGATGGGCCACATGTGATCAACACCACCCCTCGTCTCCAGCTCTTCATCATAATCTCGTTTGCTTCGTTGACACCAGGAATTTTGGTCTTCTTGTCCTTGACTATCTCAGCGCCGATCATCAGGCCTTTGCCTCTCACGTCGCCGATGATAGCATACTTGTCTTGCATTTCTTTGAGTCTTCTCATTATGTAAGCCCCCTGTCTTGTTGCATTTTCCATCAGTCTATCCTTCTCGATTACGTCAAGGACGGCCTGCGCAGCAGCGCACGCTACTGGGTTACCGCCAAAGGTATTCGCGTGAGATCCAGCCTCCCAATCCATGATCTCAGCCTTTGCAATCGTGACGCCTAAGGGGAGCCCAGACGCAATCGACTTCGCGATACAGACCACATCTGGCGTGATATTCCAATGCTCGACTGCGCACCATTTTCCTGTTCTTCCGACGCCTGACTGAATCTCATCGTCGACGAGGAGAACGTCGTACTTATCTGCGAGTTTCCTGAGTTTCTGGAAGTACTCTGGAGGGGGAACTGCGTATCCTCCCTCCCCTTGAATAGGCTCGAAGAAGAAGGCCGCTGTATCCTCAGGGGGAACATACTTGCGAAAAACCCACTCATCTATGAAATCGATGCACCAGTAGTCACAGTCTGGGTATGTGAGCTTGAATGGGCATCGATAGCAGTAGGGATAGGGAACATGAGTCACTCCAGGCATTAGTGGAAAGAAGTGTTTCTTCTGGATCGGTTTGCTAGCTGTCAGGCTCAGGGAGCCTATCAGCCTTCCATGGAACCCACCTATGAACGCGAGAAATAGCTGTCTTCTGCTGTGCCATCTTGAAGCTTTTATCGCGGCTTCGATCGCTTCAGCTCCACTATTTGAATAGAAGATCTTCTTCGGAAAGGTTCCGGGGGTTATCTCCTCAAGCTTCTCTCCTAGATCGACCAGTTTCTCGTAGTAGAAGTCTGTGTAGGAGTAGTGGAGGAACCTCTCAGATTGCGTCCTTATGGCCTCTATAACTCTGGGATGGCAATGTCCCACGTTGAGGCACACGAGCCCTGAGTTGAAGTCTATATACTCGTTTCCATCCACATCCTTCACGATACAGTCTCTTCCAGACTCGACTACTAGAGGGTAGAATCGAACAATCGATCCCGATATGACCTTCTCATCTCTCTCGAGAAGCTTTCGTGCCTTGGGCCCAGGCGGGGTGACGAGGATTCTTGGATACTTTGCTTCTGACAATGAACAGCACAGCCTCACGGGAGAGCGGGCTTTACCTACTCCGCTCTAAAAGGATTATGGAGAAACGAATTGTGATGACGTTTGCCAGGAGCCTATTCCTTTTTGAGGGCAATCTCTATTGTGGATATGCTGGCTCTTGTTCCATCCGGTCGTGTGACATCTTCTGATCCAATGTTGATGTTTCTGACTAAGAGGTTCTTCTGGAATTTTTTCAATCGCTCCACGATGTCCACAGCGTTGTTGATCGATTGGCCTCTGGCTCTGAGCATGACCTCGTCTGCGCCAGAATTGAAGAGTGTAACGCATGCAACCACGTAGTTCATTATTGGTTTCTTGCCGACCCGTACGAGATTCTCATGGATCGCTGTCGTGTTCCCGCTCTCCTTTGAAAGTGTAGAGACTAAGGGCAGATCTTCGTCTGATTAATCTTCCTATAGTATTCCCAGTCTTCGTCCACATTGAGCTGGATCTGGGATATATCTGGCTCAGTGAGATGTCTAAATCGTCCCTGTTTCTCAAGGTAGAGCTGAACTGGCTTTCTTCGTGACTTCTCAAGCAGCGGGCTACTTGGGGCAGAAAGAGAGAATATTCCTTGCTCTATTTCAAAGAGCGCCCATACGCCTGCTTGCACGGCAAGTCTTCCCAGCTCAACTGACATTGCTGGATCGGTTCTCCAACCCGGAGGGCAAGGAACCAGAATGTGAAGATACTTCGTTCCTTTAATCGCCTTGGCCTTCTCAAACTTCTCGACGAAATCTGTTGGATATGAGGGGGACAGTGTGGCAATGTAGGGAATCTTGTGAGCCGCCATTATGAGAGGCATGTTCTTCTTCTGTTCCTTCTTGCCCGTTGGGGTCGTGGTTGTCCACGCGCCGAAAGGGGTTGAGCCGCTTCTCTGCATGCCAGTGTTTCCGTATGCTTCGTTGTCGTAGCATACGTAGATGAAGTTGGTTCTCCGTTCCGCTGCACCACTCAACGCCTGAATGCCAATATCCACAGTCCCGCCGTCTCCTGCCCAACTAACGACCGTGATATCCTCGATTCCCTGGGCCTTGAGTCCTGAGACGACTCCTGATGCTGCTGCGCCTGCGCTGGCAAAAGCTACGTTAAGGACCGGAATATTCAGAGAGGTTAGCGGAAAGAGGCCTTGGATCACGCTGGTACAGCAGGCAGGGACTACGAAGATCGTCCTCTTTCCAAGCGCTTTGGCAGCCAACCGTATCGACAGGGTGGTCGAGCATCCGGCGCATGAGGCGTTTCCAGATAGGACATACTCCTCTCTTGAGAGTTCCTTTAGCGTGACCATCACGTCGCCCCCTTCAACCCGTACCACATCAACCTCTGATCAACTCGCCCCCTCTTGGCGCATTTCAAGGCGTGCATCATCATCGTTTCGACATCTTTCTCCGTGATGTCTCTTCCTCCTATTCCGGCTATGAAGTTCATTGTAAGCGGTCTTTCTTCAAGATCGCAGAGAACACTTTGTACCTCTGTGAAAAGTTGACCTCCGATGCCAGAGCTTATCGCCCTGTCAACTACCGCAACCGCGTCGACCTTCCCGCAAACTCTTCTCACTTCTTCGATGGGAAAAGGCCTGAACGCGCGAATCCTTGCCAAGCCCACCTTGTATCCCTCATCTCTCATCTTCTGCACGGCAACCTTGGCCTCGCTTCCAGTAGATCCCATAGTAGCAACCAAAGCCTCAGCGTCATCACAAGCAACTTCTTCCAAGAGCCCTCCGTGATATGGCAGTCTGAATCTCTCGGCATACTCTCTCCCAACGATCGGGATCAGCTCCCTTGCATTGTCCATTGCCTCTTGGATCAGATACCTTAGCTCCATGTAGTAGTCTGAAGAGGCAAGAGTTCCATGGCTTGTCGGATTATCAACGTCTAGCTTCCAACCCGGCTTGTAGTGAGGAAGAAAAGAATCCAACTCTTCTTGGTCCGGAATTGAGAATGGCATGCTTGTATGAGACAGAACGAAGCCCTCAAAGCATATCATTGCCGGCAGAAGAACTCTTGAGTTCTCGCATATCTTGTAAGCCTGAATTATTGTGTCAAAGATCTCTTGGTGTGATCCACAGTAAAATTGAAGCCACCCCGTGTCTCTCTGAGAAAGAGAGTCATTCAGATCCGGCAGTATGTTCCATGGCGGGCCCATCGCCCGATTGACTACTGCCATGACGATAGGCAATCTTGCAGCGCTCGCCCAATGAAGCATCTCATGCATATAGGCAAGACCATGAGATGATGTGGCTGTGAAAGTCCTCGCTCCAGAGGCAGAAGCCCCTATTGAGGCAGCCATTGCGCTATGCTCCGACTCGACACAGACATACTCGCTCTTCATTCTGCCAGAATCCACGAGTTCCGCAATTATCTCAACAATCGCGGTCTGTGGAGTTATTGGGTACGCCGCCACAACTTGAGCCTTAACGGCCTGAGCCGCGACGCCAGCGACATGGTTTCCGCTTTCAACAAGAGTACGAATCACCCTAACCTTCCTCCCGATTCATGATCAACGCCTTTGTTCGACATTCATGCGCACATATTCCGCAGCCCTTGCAGTAATCGTAATCTATGACGGGGCACCCCTCTGCATCGAGACTGACCGCTCCCTCAGGGCAGTAGATCCAACAGAGTAGGCATTTGGTGCACTTTCCTTTGTCAAATACGGGTCTGAACGTTCTCCAGAAACCCGTCCTTCCCCCGGTTCCCTTCGTAGGCAGTGAGAGACATGTCAGCGGCAATTCTCGAAGCGTCTTCGGCGCCTTCTGCCCTCCCAACTCGGGTTAATCTCCCAAAGGCGCCTAGTTTAAGCTGACAGAGATAACCTTTCTGAGATGCCCTGAACGCCAATAGCTCACAAGGCTTCGCTAATACCAGACCTAATGGTTTGCCTTTTGGGAAACTCGCATAGGATTCAGAGATGAGTCGTCTTGAAGCGCTTCATTAACTCGCAGTGGTGCGTTCGTAGGCAAGCCTGACGGCCTTCGAGTTAAGTTCGCCGACATCGCCCGGCCATTCCTCTTGAACAACCTTCTCGGCAGACTCAAGCCGTATCTCCCCTGTAGTCTTCGCAAAAGCTCCGAGCATCGCCGTGTTTACTACTGGCTGTCCCGCAACAACGAGATTAAGTTCCAAAGCTATTCCAGTTGCATCTACGAAAGAGACTTTGTGCTTTCTTCCCAGAAATGACTCAGCGAGTTTGGGTTTCTCAGCAGAGTTTACTAACAAATCTCCCCCTTCCTTCAGCCCCTGTGTCACGTCAAGAGCTTCGAAGAGAGATGGGTCGAGGACAACAACATAGTCTGGCTCGTACACCTTGCTGCGGAGGAGTATTTCACGATCACTAATCCTTGCAAACGCCTCCACGGGAGCGCCCCTCCGCTCTGCGCCGAAGAAAACCATTGCCTGAGGCCATTTGCCCTCTAGGAAAGCGGCTTTCGCCGTTAACTCCGCAAGAATTACGGCTCCTTGACCCCCTCTACCGTGGAATCGAATCTCCCTGAGGATCTTTTTCACGCACCTAGGTCGACTACAGGATTGGCAACTGCCCATATAAGCCTAGAAAACTAGAGAGTCTGTCAGACAAGAGCCGGGCTCTCATGGCGTCCAGAAGCTATCGGCTACGCGGCCAGCCTTGCCCAACGTGCGGAGAGGATTCTCTTCATCTTACTGAATCGATGGAGAATGTTGACTACTTCGGTCCAGTGTTGCTGGCAACGATATCTTGCAGCTTGTGCGGATATAGAGACACGGACGTCGCTCTAACTTCTGCGAAGGAGCCAAGCGCAATACGCGCTCAAATCACCTCAGATAAGGACCTAGCGATGAAGATAGTTAGATCAAGTTCCGCTACGATCAGAGTGCCGGAACTTGGGGTTTCAATAACTCCAAAGGCTTCTGCGCAGGGGTTCATCACCAATGTCGAGGGAGTCCTCGATAGGATACAGCAAGTCCTTGAAGGAATGATTCCCTCCCTTTCACGGAAGAAAATGAGGCGAGCTAGGTCGGTTTTGGCAAAGCTAAAGAGGGCACAAGGAGGGAAACTTAGCTTTGTAGTGGAACTCAAAGACCCGTCCGGCAATAGTGCAATCGCTGGACGCGATATGACCAAAATCAAGAAACGCCCTCTATCGAAGAGGGAGCTTGAGAAGCTTAGGGAGCAATCGATGGGTGCTCGACCACGCCTGAGCCCCCCATAGGTTTGGTTCAATGGGTGATCGGAGAAGAGCATTTTGACCGGCGTGAAGATCGGCTGGCAAGGTGGCGTCGTAGTCTTCACAAAGGAAGCTAAGGTCCTCTTTGACCCCACAAGCGGCAGACGGACCGGAAGAAATACCCATGTCTTCATAACCCACGCCCATGCCGATCACACGTATGGATTCAGAAGCAGTGCAAAGAAGTACGCTACGCCGGAAACAATTGCGATCTACAAGAGGCTAGACCGTAGGCGACTCGACGATCTTGTTACAGTCAAATTGAATCAGGCTATCAAGGTTGGAAACATCAATGTGACCCCTATCAATGCCGGTCACATGTTAGGCTCAACACAATTTCTTGTTGAGACCCCGGAGAAGAAGGTGCTCTACACTGGCGACATTAACTGCGTCGACACCTTGACCACAGAAGCAGCACAAGTAGACGAATGTGACGAATTGATTACGGAAGCAACTTACGGAGATCCATTCTACATCTTTCCGAGTCGCCACAGGATCTATGCAAGGATCGTTGAATGGGCGGCAGCTCAGGCAAAAAAGGGCAGGTCGCCAGTCTTTCAGGTGTATGCAGCAGGTAAGGCACAAGAGATCGTAAAGCTCTTCAACATTTACACCACTTTGCCCGTCGTAACCAATTCTTTCGTATCGAAGGTCAACGACGCTCACACAGAATTCGGGGTGAAGCTCAACTACGAAGATGCCTCAAGAGAAGGCAAAATCCCTAGGAGACCTCACATCTTTGTTACAACCTACAGAGACGATTCAGCTTCTTCCGAGGAATCGGCTCGGGCGGTAGCCACGGGATGGGCCCTAAAGATGCCGTCAAGAGGGTTGGCCTCATTTCCGCTCAGTAGCCACGCGGACTTTAGACAATTGGTCCACTACGCGAGAGCTACAAAAGCCAAGAGGATCTACATCTACACTGGCTACGTTGATGTCTTCGCAAATTACCTCGGGAAGAAGCTCGGAGTAGCGGCTAGACCGTTGCCAGCACTGGCCCAGACAGAGCTGGGCGACTTCTAGATTCTTCAACCTAACAGAGAATACAAGCATATCTAGGCCTGACGAGTCGTGTTCAGGTTCCAAGCTCCGAGCGAAGAACACTACTGAGATTCATGGCTCTGCTACGTTTTGAACGCGTAAAGAATGAATATGCTGGTGGCGATCAGTCCGGCAACCATAACCATCACTACTTCTGGGCGCAGCTTTATTCCCGGGGTTTCCTCCTCAAAGAATCGAAGGAGCCCGGCGCTAGCAGCAGGCATCGGCGCCTCGTCGCTTCTTCTTTTTTCTCGGCTCAAGCACACTCGCCTAGACGTTCAGGTTTGATTGGTTCCCTAAAAGTCTTGTCTGCTCAAACGTAGCCTCTGAGAGCCTTTATCTCAGGCAGGGAGCCTGGCCCTCAGAATACTATACCTTTCCTGGACTATTAGACTCCTACCGAACCCTGATGTATTCGTAGGCGTCACGCATGGTGTCGAAGGCGAAATGGATCTTCTGGAAGCTTCTGCGGAACTCTACGACATCTTCTCTAACCTTTTCTGGAGGCTCCCCTTTGACAACCACCCGAGACATAAGCTCAGCGATTTCTCTCATCTCACTTTCTCTCATTCCGAGCCGAGTACACTCTAAGGTGCCGCATCTGATTCCACCTGGCGCCTCAAAATGCCGACCGAATTTCAGATCGTAAGGTAGCAGGTTTCTGTTCAGGACCATGTTTGCCTGCTCAAGTTTCTTCTCGATCGTTCTTCCGTCGCCGTGGCTTGTGATATCCATTATGAGCACATGCGACTGGCTGAACCCTTTCTTCTCACCTAGAACCTTGAACCCTCTCTCAAAGAGCGCTTGACCGAGAGCCTTCGTGTTCCTGACGATTTGTTCAGCATATTGCTTTCCGAAAGCCAGCATCTCCGCGAATGCGACCGCTTTGGCTGCAACGCTGTGAAGGTGGTGATTGCTTACGCAGCCGGGAAACGTCGCCCTCTTGATCTTGTCCGCGAATCTCTCCCATGAGATGACTATGCCTCCCTGCGGTCCAGGCAAAGTCTTGTGCGTGCTTGCTGTAACGACATCTGCGCCCTCTCTGAGTGGGTCTTGGAATTGTCCTCCAGCGATGAGGCCACTGACATGAGCGGAGTCGTAGCATACCGTGGCGCCAACGTTGTGGAACGTCTCTGTAAGTTCTTTGACGGGATGAGGAAAAGGAAACACTGAGGCGCCGAACATAGCGATCTTTGGTGGGTTACCCTCCTCCTTAGCCATTCTCTCAACCTTAGTCCGAGTCTTGTCAACATCGATGTTCATCTCATCGACGTTGAATGGGAAATACTCCACCTTCAGACCTCGAACGGCTCCAGCAGTCCCTCCCAGCTCCAGCTTACCTGTGCTTATGTGACCTCCGTTCGGTATCGCAAGCGACATCATCCTATCGCCAGGACTCGCAAAGGCACTGTAGACCGCAAGGTTGGCGCAGACCCCTGAAACCGGACGCACGTCAGTAAACTCGGCTCGGAAGAGCTTCTTGGCTAGGTCTATGCATAGAAGCTCGACTTGGTCAATGTAGATACAGCCTGCATATACGCGCTCGCCTGGCCAGCCTTCAGCATAGCGGTTTCCGAAATCGCTCATCAGAGCTTCTCGGACTGCGGCACTGGGGACGTTCTCACTCGCAATAAGTGGTATGCTCTCAGAGAACCATTTGTGATGTTGCTCCAAGAGCTGGAAGACTCTGTCATAGGCGTCTTTCGGACTGGACATGTTAGATCAATTGGAGGAACTGAATATACATCAGTCTTTAATGTCTTTTGAGCGACAGGCTGTCTCTTTAGTCGATGTTGAACATGAATAGAGTCCATGTAGAGCAATCGTTTTGTGTCGAGGGATTCTGTAATGGTTAGGATAGGGTTCACTAGTCGTCGAGGACTATGCACTCTGACCCAAATGTGGTGTCGTCAGTATTGAAGTGGAAGTCTCTGTTGAAGGCTGATCCAACCGGCTGGCTCCTAGAGGAGAGCAACCCTTCAGTTAGATATCTCACTCTCAGAGACATTCTTGAATATCCTGAGAGCGATCCCGATGTTGCTAGATCGAAGGAAGCCATCGCATATTCAAGAATCGTCACGAAGATCTTTCAGAAGCAAAGTAAACTCGGAACTTGGGAATCTCCAACGAACCTTTACACTCCCAAATACAAGTCGACGTACTGGCAGATCATGATTCTTGGGGTTCTTGGCATGAGCAAAGACGATCCAAGGGTGAAAAAGGCATGTGACGTGATTCTTCGTTATCAGCTGAAGGAAGGCGGATTTTCCTCGCATGCGGCCGGTAGAGCCAACGAGGAGTATCGTGACCTCAAGCGTAAGGGAGAGGCGCTAGGCGATCGTAAGAACTGGATGGCCGAGAAGACAAGAGAACATGAGTATTCCTGTCTTACAGGAAATGTCGTCAGCGCTCTTTTGAGGTTGGGCTATACGCATAATGTGCAGATCGAACGGGCTCTAAGCTGGCTAGTGTCAATCCAGAATAGAGATGGGGGATGGTTATGTCCCTACTGGAAGGCGCACATCAGGGATGTGCACAGCTGTTTCTACGGGACTATTTGTGCGCTCGAAGCCTTCTCGGAAGCTAAGAGGTTATCTGGCGCCATAAGGAAAGCAGCCGAGCGAGGAGCGGAATTCCTATTGATGCACCGGCTATTCAAAGCTGACCATCACAACTTCCGAATCATCAATCGCAATTGGCTCAAGCTGTCATTTCCCAGTTTCCACGGCTATGACGTATTGAGGGGTCTTCTCGTCATAGGAAAGCTTGGCTACGGCGGTGACGAAAGGTGCAACGACGCCCTATCCATTCTATTAGCCAAGCAGAATGCTCGTGGCCGTTGGATTCTTGAAAGCACGCCGACTGGCAGAATGCATGCAAGCTTGGAGACGAAAAGGAAAGAAAGCAAGTGGATGACTCTGAACGCTTTTAGAGCCTTGAAATGGATTTACTCAACTCGCCAAGAAGACTAGATCGATTGACTCTATACCTAGGACTGTTTATCGCTTGAAGTTCCATTCATACGTTGCGTATTTTCTCAGGCGAAGCTCTGAGGCCTGTGTCAGTTCGGAAGGAGAAAGAGCTTGCTCGGGAAGTTTCGTATTGAACGCTTTCTCGAACGCCAGTATCAAATTGTTTTCCAGTTCCTCAAAAGATAGAGCCTTTCCAAGGAGACATCTCATGGTCGTGACCTTTGAGGCCAGTTTCTCAAGAGGCATGTGGGCTGTCGGCAACCCCATCTTCAATACTTTGGTCATTGTTTTTAGGTTCGAGTCTAGGAGAAGCGTTCCATGTTGAAGGAACGCGTTCTTTCGACGTGTCTGGGCGCTACCTGAGATCTTCCTACCGTTGACTGTTACGTTGGGACACTGCTGTCCTTTATCATCGAAGCTCAACTGTGCTTTGAGGCCAAGATTTCTACACATAGTGACGATTCCTTGACAGAGGTAACGATACGAGGAGATAACATCGGAAGGAACAGTGTCAATGCGTGCGGTGATGCTGTACGTCAATTCTCCGTTGGAGTCATGGTATACTGCTCCTCCGGCTGTTGGTCTCCGGACGACATCGACATGCAAAGTCTTGCAGGCCTCGACTTCGACCTCTTTCTCGACTTGCTGCGAAAATCCAATGGAGACTGCTGAAGGCTTCCATCGATAGAACCTGACGGTGTTCGGAGCAGCTCCTTCAACTACGGAGTTAAGGATGGCTTCGTCTACCGCCATGTTTGTGAAGGCATCATTGAACCCTGTTCTGATGAGTCTCCATTGATCAGCCATGGTAGGCACGTTCTAGGGTTCGCTCAGCTTCCTCGATCTCCGAAAGCGTTAGAGGCCTCGGGAAGTTGTATATCGGGCCACTTGGTCTCTCGTTATAGAAGGGTCTGTTACAGTCTGGGCAACCTGATGTTTGGAAAGGGGAACCTGATCTAATCACCTGAAACAGCTCTTCTCTTGGGATCCCAAAATCTACAAGTGCCCCTGACTCATCGAACCTCATCTCCCCGACCCTAACAAGTCTGTTGACCAACAGAAAACGCGCCGTCTGAACAACCCTATATCGCAGGAGCGATGGCGGAGGATTCTTCTCCAATCTGGTTCCCGCAATAGGAGTGAAGGCAAACAGAGCTGGACATATACCCTGATCGACCATTTCCTGAATGAACCCTAGCATGTCGCGATCTGTTTCGCCGAGTCCAACGATCACATGCGTCGTCACCTGGCCAAGTCCGAATACTGAGACTGCTTGGCGAAGTGCGCCCATATGGCTCTGCCATGTGTATGGCCCCCCAGCAACAGGACCCTTGACCATGCTGAACAGTCTTGGAGTGGCAGCATCCACCGGAATACTGATTCGATCAACCCCTGCATGGTGAAGCTTGTGTAATGTGTCGAGGTCTACTGGCTGGCAGGAAACGGACATGTCGATGCTTATCCTCGAAAGGACTTCACAAACGATCGCCAGAATGTCGTCAGTCCAACCAGGGTAATTCATTGCTTGGATGCATACCCTCCTTACGCGGTTCCTCTTCTTCGCTAGACTTTCAAGGACTTCATCTAGGCGAAACGGTGGCCAGCTAACCCTTGAGAGGAGGTCGGCTCTACTGCGACTCGTCTTGGCCAGAGAGCAGAAGAGGCAGTTGGCTAGGCACCTTCCCGGATGATGGGTGAGCAGATATGCAGTGGTTGGCCTTACGTCCAAAATGCCATCTGTGAGTCCAAGCGTAAGTGCTGAAGCAGTAGAAACCCGAACGAACTTGTCTCGTTCTGTGGCTGTGAGATGCTGCACGTTTGTGGGTAGTCTCCTCAGATCCAGAGCCACTTTCTGATAGCGATCGACCCTTTGACTCTTGGCTACACTCGGCCAGCCGACTCTTATTTAGTCTCCGCTGAGACTGTATAGGCGAAAAACTTGAGAGAAGAGAAGCTCGTTAGACCGCGCCGAGCAACGCCGACACAGGTTGAAAGGCTTGCGAAAGATCTAGGAGCAGACCTGTTAGGCGTGGCTGATCTAACGCGCTTCAAGCCATACAGCGGTGTGGACAATTCGTTGCTTACTTTTCCGTTCGGGATCTCGCTCGGAGTTAGGCTTTCCAATTCGATAATTAGTCGCATTACCGTGGCTGATCCAACGCCTGAATACGCTCACCATTACAAGGCAGTCAACGCGCTTCTAGATGACATCGCCTTGAGAATCGTCAATCGCATACAGGCACAAGGATATGCCGCCCTACCGATAGCAGCATCTCATGTCACAAACCGCGAACTGCACCAGGGAGCCATATCTCATAAGGCGGTTGCCGCCCTCGCAGGACTCGGATGGATTGGAAAGAGCCAGCTATTGGTCAACCCGAAACTCGGACCCAGACTTCGTCTGGCCTCAATCCTGACAACAATTCCATCAACACCGGGAATCCCGCTTGAGAACAGATGTGGGGAATGTGACGTCTGCATCAGAGCTTGTCCTACCCATGCAATCAAGTCGGCCGGGATCATTAGGGAAAGATGGGTTCGGGAAGAGGTCTTCGACCCGAATCTCTGCCATCAGCGTCTAACCAAGTTCAGAGACGATCCGCGATACGGGGCAAGCGTATGCGGCATTTGCGTCAAAGTCTGCCCTATCGGCGTCAGGAAAGCCGGAGAGAGATAGTTCCTCGATTCCTATCCAGTCTTGGTTGCCTTCTCTGCCAACGCCGTACACTTGTCAACTAGTTTCTTCAAGCTATTTTCCGATCTAGCTTCACAGTAGACGCGGATCTTCGGCTCTGTTCCTGATGGTCTGAGAAGAACATAGCTGCCGTCCTCATAGTTGACCCGTATTCCGTCATAGGTCCAAACATCCCTGACTTGTTTCTCTGTAGTGAGCCTGGCCTTGATGTATTCCATGGCCTTCTGTTTGACATGGTCCGGGCATGGAAGCGCTAGCCTTCTCTGGGGATAGTCAGATATGTCTTCGAGTAGACTCGAGAGCGTACATCTCTCCTCAGAGAGCTGGCTTACAAGTCTACAAGCGGCGTAGATGCCATCTCCCCAATATCCCCAGTGAACGTCGACTATTTTCCAGGGTTCACAGCAGAGCAGCGGGATATCTCCGCCTGAGACAAGAGCCTCATGCGTCTTGCCCAGCCTCGTCCTCTCGACGCGCCCACTGTGTCTCTTGGCCACTTCATCTATACGCGGAGAGGTGTCAACAGATGTCACGATCTTACCTGGCCCGTATCTTTGAAGCAGGATCTTCGCAAAGAAGGCGAGGAGCCTATCATTTGTCACGTACCGACCATTTTCGTCTAGCACGGATAATCGATCAGCGTCAGAGTCATGTGCCACGCCTAGATCTGCTCTCAACTCCAAAACTAGCCTAGACGTATCGCTTAATGTCTCAGGTGTCGGCTCTGGGGGCCTGCTAGGAAACGTTCCATTGATGTTGGCATTGATCGTGGTTACCTTACATCCAAGTCTGGAGAGCAGCTTAGGCGTAACATTTGATCCTGCCCCGTTCCCACAGTCGACAACGACATGGATCGGTCGCTCCACTGGTTTGATGTTGGACAGAACTGCTCTCACATAGCGGTCTGCGACATCTTGGTGAGCTGTGGTGGATCCTACTTTGTCCCAAGGGACCATTCGATAGGAGTTCATGAGAACGAGCTCCTCAAGGGCTGCTTCCTCGTCGCCCGTGTATTCTCGCCCGTCATGATCGTAGCATTTCAGCCCGTTGTCGGTTGGAGGGTTATGCGACCCCGTTATCATTATGCCTGCGTTCAGCTTGTTCTCTCTTGTTCCAAACGCAAACACAGGAGTCGGAACCATCCCAAATTGAACAGCCCTACAGCCACCTGCCATCAAGCCAGAAGAGACTGCACATCTCAAATAGGGAGAGGAGGTCCTGGCGTCATGGGCTACTGCAACGCTTCCATGATTCTTGAGCGACGTAGCAACGGCAAGTCCCAGCTTCATTGCCAACTCAGGTGATACTCGGTTTATGTCACCGCGTATACCTGATGTCCCGAAGAGTTTGGGCAACAGTCCTCCCTTAGAAGCTGAGGCTAGGATACCAGTACCGTTTTTCTTTTCCGTCTCGATCCCTATCCCATCTGCTCAGGATTCGAACTGCCTCCACGGCTGTTCTGCAGGCTTCATCCTCGCCTGCGATGCGGAATTCGTCTGTGATCCTGTTCGCGTAGACGGCGCAGACGCAACCGGCCCTGAGACCGTAGATTCCGGAGAGCGTGAAGATCGTTGCCGCCTCCATCTCGAAGGACAGAACCCGGACGGAGGCAAGAGAGCTGACTATCTTCTCACTCTGCGCAGGCAAGTAATGGTGAAAACCAGGTCTACCTTGGCCAACGTAGAAGCTATCTGCAGACGCAGTGTAACCCAAATGGTATCGGAAGCCAAGCTTTTCAGCAGCCTCGATAAGTGCCAGAGTCGCATCATAGCTCGGCACGGCTGGATACTCAAGCCCCACATATTGCCTACTGGTTCCGTCTAGCCGAACGGCACCGGCTGCGATGGCCAAATCTCCAGGCTTGACTTCTCGACGAAGCGCACCACATGATCCCACCCTGATGAAGGTGTCCGCTCCAATCGCGGCAAGCTCCTCCAAAGCTATAGCGGTCGCAGGGCCGCCTATACCAGTTGAGCAAGCTGAAACCTTCACTCCATCAATACTTCCCGACCAAACACGGTACTCGCGATGCGTCGAGACCTCTTTGGCTGAGTCCCACAGCTGGCCAACCTTAGGCACGCGGTCAGGATCGCCGGGCAGGAACACATACCTGCCGATGTCGCCGGGCTGACAGCGGATATGGTATTGCATACCTCTGC
>CAZZFQ010000011.1:0-26784 GCA_964653695.1 uncultured Candidatus Bathyarchaeia archaeon
CAAGCGCCAAAGGTAGAGTAACGATAGGGGAAGCCAATCCACCTAGCGAGACAGCAGATTCATGTGTTCCTATGGCTTTTCCCCTGTCCTGTGCCTCGAAAAAGTTTGAGACGAATGCTGTTGCGACTGTGAGATGACATCCACTGCCGATGGAGCGCATCATATTAAAGATGAAGAACTGCGCATAGCCAGCCGACAGGGCTACGAGAATCGTCGACACTGAGTTGAAGAACATTCCGAAGACAAGGATCTTCTTGCTGCCTATTCGGTTCACGAGGTAGCCGCTTGGCAGCTGCATGATCGCGAAAACAACGAGGGAGGCTGTAGCTAAGATACCTGCATCTGAATATGAGAGAGAGAATTCCTTTACAATGAGAGGAAGAAGAACCGACAGGGCGTTTGATATGAATACGTGCGTGAACCAAATGATTGTGGAGAGGATTAGCGCTACATATCTCTGTTGCAAGCTAGACCACAGCAGAGTAGGGCCGTAGACTTCGGACGTAGCGAAGCGGTATAAAAGGTCTGATGACGCATTGCGGCTTTGAGGCTGTAGGCAGGGTTCGACTGATACAACAATACTCTTTGGCTTGGCCTCCTCTCTTCTCTAAGAACGCACTGGTGCTTAGACTAAAATAGTGATGGGATCTGAAGGGGGGAGATTGCCACCGACGACTCTGGGTGCAAGGATGGCGGGGAGTAAGAGGACTCCAGCATCATGCACTGTGACGATGATGAGCTTGTCCCTCTTGCCTTCCAACGCCCTCACCTTTTCCTCAAGCTCGGCTCTCCGACTTCTGGCCTGCGTCGGCGCTTCCTCAGGCCTTGAGGCCCGCTCCAAGATACTCTGAAGACTTGCGCCGTTGTCCTCGAGAAGAATAACCCTTCTCGGCCGTTCCTCCAGTACGTCAACCTTCTTTCTAGCAGATGGATGAATAGTCTCTGACCCGTGAGCGACTTCCACACTGGTCCCACAGCTGAGACAGAAAGATGTGTCAGACTCCACAGAGTAGTAGCATCTGGGCCAGAACGGCATCCGGCAGGCTCGTCTTCTTCCATCTAACCAATAGCGACTATGAAACCGGAAGTCTCTTGATTCCAGAACAATGTGGTTAAACCATAGCTGTCAGCTACGATCTAATAGTTCAAATCACGATGCGCGTAAAGAAGGAGCACTATGGGGAGACGGGTTTGAAGTCGACTTTGGTGGGACCCTATCCGAGGGTTGGCTCGGAGTGCGGAGATAAGCTAAGGAGAGAACTGAACAGGCTATACGAAGGCAAAGGCGACCCAGAACTAGTCAGATCACTCATGAAGGATTTGACCGGAGAAGTCGTCCATGAAATGGTTGCCGCAGGCATCGACCTGCCTAACTCAGGACTGATAGATGTCCATGATGAGTTGACTTGGCCTCTGGAGTATGCGGACGGTGTCAGATTCGGCGGGATGAAGAAGATATTCCACACGAACGTTCACTACAGACAGGCTCTCGTAAATAGCGAGGTTCGGAGAAAAAAGCCACTCATAGGGAACCTCTACAAAGCAGCTTTAGAAGTTCACCCAGCGGTGAAGGTAGAGTTCCCAGGCCCGTTCACAATGGCAAAGCACTCCGTTCTAAACAAAGACTCTCCATACAGCGACCTGAACGATTTGGCAGAAGCTTACGCGAGACTGTTTAGAGACGAACTCTCAAGTTTGATAGACGCGCCACTCGTTCAGTTCAATGAGCCCTCTATGATTGCGCCTGGAACAAGGATCGAGGAGATAGGAATAGTCCCGGATCTGTATTCAAAAATGCTAAATGGCTTCAATCTCTCAGTTGCGGTCTGGACCTTCTACGGCAAGTACTCTCCTAACGCACTGAAGATCCTATTATCCTTGCCAATAGATCTAGTCGGGCTTGACCTTGTGTGGGACACAGAAGTAGATGCCCTACTCAGAAAGACTTCGTCACATGACAAAGGAATTGGATTCGGCGTGATCGATTCCGGGGACCGGGGCCATATTCAATTCGAGGACCCAAGTCGCGTCCTGGAAAGGCTCTCGAAGCTAGTAGGCTACGTTAACTTTGAGAAATCCTTTGTATCATGTAACGCAACATTGGAGCATCTGCCGAGAGACTATGCCAGAAGAAAGGTAGCTCTGATAAGCGAGATAGCTAGGAGGATCAACAAATGAAACTGCCTCTTCTACCGACAACAGGTGTTGGGTCCTTCCCAAAGCCAAGCTACGTCACAGGCGCCAAGGGACGTCTGGATGAGAGCAGCAGAAGAGCCACAAGAGAATTCATTGAACACCAAGAAACCATGGGAATCGATGTCCTAGTGGACGGCGAGTTCTACAGAGGAGACATGGCTACAGACTACTACCGTGCGCTAGGATTTCCAGTTGCTGATTGGACAAGGTCATATGACAATAGGTTTTGGAGAAAAGGGATAGTTGACAAACCATTACAGAGAGCAGACCCAATACAGCTGGAGCAATTCAAATACGCTCAGAGCCTGACCGAGAAGCCTGTAAAAGCGATCCTGACGGGTCCAACAACCCTCGCCAACTGGGGCTTCAACAGCCACTACAAAACCCGAGAAGAGCTGGTCCTATCCTGGGCTGAAGTCGTGAAAGAAGAGGCTTTGGCCCTTGTCAAGGCAGGTGCAAGGTACATTCAAGTGGACGAACCAGCCGTCGCAGAAAGGTATTGGGAAACCAATCTCTTCAGGGGTGGACTGAGAAGAGTAACAGAGGGATTGGGCGTCTACACAATCACTCACGTATGCTACGGCGAATTTCCTCTAGTCTACCCAAACATGCCCAACCTACCTGTGGATCAAATAGATATCGAACTCTCAGGCGAGCTTGACCTAGGGCTGGAAAGGTCAAATCTGCTGCGAATGATGAAAGAAGACCCGTTGACGAAGTACATGGACGTGGCTGCAGGCGTCATAGATGTTAGGCCAGGGGTCAGCGTTGAAGATGTTGAGACAGTAGTACGGAGGATCAACACAGTTTTAGAGGTCCTGGCTCCGACAGATGAAGCCTTGAGAAGGATCTGGATAGATCCTGACTGTGGCTTCAGAACAACCAAGAGCCCTACCGTAGCCTACAAGAAAATAGAAGTCATGCTGGAGGCTGTCAAGCAAGTTAGAGAACGTTTGTAAAGCAGAGCCAGCAACCTCATAGGGGCAAGAGCCATCGAGAGCAGGATCCACACTTGAAAGTGGTAGATCTGCTAAGGAAGGGAAACGGCGGGCAGATCTCAGTTGAGATTGAGCCCCCTACGCTTGGGAAGAGCATAGATGGCGTGTTCAAGGTTCTTGACCCCTTAGTCGAAGCGGGAATCAAATACGTTAACATTACCTATCACGCGGAACACCTCATAGGCTACGTAGAAGACAGCAACAAGAGGTTCCCCGTCTCCCAGAGAAGACGACCGGGAACCGTAGGAGTGGCAGGCGCGATTCAAGCAAGATACGCCGTTAGCAAGATCGAGTCGGTGCCACATGTCATCTGCACAGGCTTCACAAAATACGACGTAGAAGAATACCTCATCGACCTGCGCTTCCTAGGCATCGAGAACATCATGGCCTTGAGAGGAGACGCACCAAAAGGCCCGGATGGCACAAGGCTTCCCTTCACACGTATGCCAGGAGGATACGCCCATGCAAACGAGCTGATAAAGCAGATCGTCGAGCTCAGAAAAGGAGAGTATGTCGGAGCGAAGAAGGGGGACCCAATCGATTTCTGCGTTGGAGCCGCATGCTACCCAGAGGGTCATCCAGAATCCAAGTCCCCGAAAGAGGAACTTCGCTGGCTTAAGGCGAAGGTAGACGCCGGAGCCGAATATTTGGTCACACAGATGTTCTTTGACAACGAAGCATACAAACAGTTTGTTGAAAAGACTAGGAAACTGGGCATAGAGATCCCGATCGTCCCGGGAATCAAGCCACTCGCCTCACGCAAACACCTAGAAAGCCTTCCATCAACTTTCCACTGTTCAATACCGGAAAAACTGAGGACAGAAGTCCTGAAGCACGGCGACGACGAAAAAAGCATACGCAAGGTCGGTGTAGACTGGTGCATAGAGCAATGTAGAGAGCTCATCGATTACGGGGCACCGGGCGTACATCTCTATGCAACGAGAGGCTTGGCGATAAGGGAGTTTGTTGAGAGAATTCTATAGAAGGAAGAGAACAAAGCTATTGAACAACTTGTTCTTGAAGTCGCGACCAGTGAAAACGCTGGATAGCGTATGTGTACTTATATGGACTCAGACCTAAAGCCACTCTCGCAAGGTATTTATTGATCATGCACGGGGCTTAGGCATCCCGGAGAGTGTCAGAGAAACTGGAGCGGTCAAGCAAGAGAAGAACGAAGTCAACTGTCTTCCTAACGCCCCTACACAAGGTGTTGATCAACAAATCCGGAAAGACCACACAGAAGTTCTTCGAAGACCTACTCCACCTGTATGAAGCCCACGATATGCAACTCTGGAAAGAAGGTCACCTCTACCACGGCCATACCAGAATCGTCGCTACAAGAGCGGACTTCCTCAACGAGATCATCCATGCCCTTCCCGACCCCTACAGCGCAGCGAAGAAGCTCGGAGAGTCAACGAGAACTACGTACCTGTCCGTGCGCGACCTTGACACCACGAAACCGGCCGATAGAGCACGCGCCTTCAAACGGGTCACAGAGATTGTTGGTTTCGGTGTTGTCAGCGAACTGTCTCCTGGCAGGATAGTCGTTGAGTCGCCAGCCATTCATAATGAGCCATTTATGAGAGGATATTATGAAGGGTTCATGTCAGCCACACTTCGCACTCTGCAAGCGACGACTGACCGAATCGTCTTCCAGGCTGAGAAGTGCTCACGAAGTGCCTCACAGCCTTAGGCTCATCTTAGGCTTCGACCTGTTTAGCTGAAGGTAGAGCTCTCGATCGATAATGCTTGGGTAGCGTGGTTACGCGTTAACCTTAGCCGAAAGACCACCTCACGCCCCCTCCGACTCAGAATTATGGGTATGACCATAGCGAATACTACAAAGGCTACCATGACGAGGAAAGCAATTTGAGCAAATACAACGAGAACATCCTTGGTGGGCTGCTCCTTCTCCACGGTAATCGTGGATGTTTGAGTGGCCGTCATCCGAGGGATTCCCGCTACCGGAACGCTGAGCGATAGCTCAGCTCCCGTTTGGTCAGAGGCCACCGTTATCGTGACTGAATGCACTCCAGACAATCTCGTAGCCAGCATCCAACTCAGCTGCCAAGATGCGCCCCCCTCCAAAGTTGACCGATCAAACGCGCTTCTCTCAGAGATGACCAAGATCTCCGGACCAGAAATCAATGTCACAACCAGGTTGGAAGCATCCATATCCCCCACATTTGTTAGAGAGATGAGGAGCTCAGTCCTATCGAGCATCTCTCGCCATCTACCCTCATGGAGGAGAATCCTGGCTGGGTTAACACGTTTCAAGCTGATGTTTCTGAAGCATGCGACAGCAGGCGGAGGCACAGAGGTGTTGAAGCCCAACTCCAAAGCAACCTTCAACGCCACAAGTTGAAAGCTCTCCGGATCCCCGACGTCTCTTAAGAAACGCTTCAATAGGCTCAGTTTGAATTCTTTCCATCTAGAATTTCCGAGCTCCTGATGCGCCTCCCCCACAATGGTAAAACGGCTATTCTTCTTCTGTCGATCAATCACATAGAAGGTGACAAGGGATCTTGCGAAGTATGTCTTTGACGGAAGCTCTGTCCGTACACCATACGAAAGCTCAAGATAGAGCGAGAGATCAGGCCTCTCAACGATCTGCGACAAAGATCCTTCTCGCACCATCTTGATACTTTCCTCATCAAGGAAGGCCACTCCCTCCGTCTTCCATCCATCCAAGCCGTTCTTGAAATTGCCGTTCCGCAACAACTCAACAGGTGAGCCAAGAGAACACGGAACCGATGAGAGCAAGATCAAAGTCAGGAGCATCGTGAGGAATATCTTGCGAACAAGTGAGAACTCGGGTCCCTCACGTGGCAAACTCGGACCCAAACGCAATCACGAACATAAGTGTTTAAGGCTCAGCCAGCTCGAGAACGTGCTGTTGAGCCGACCTTATGTGAATCCTACGTTCAACCCTCTGGTCCCCGAACTCCCCCCTGACCTTGATGACGCCCTCCCTGACACCAATGTCTTTAGGGATGAATCTGAGCTGCCACACTCGAGTCAGCTCTCCAGGAATCTCCCACCACTGCTTCTCATCCAGGCTGTAGTAGAACTTAGGCGGAGGTCTCTCCTCCTCCCGAACCTTCAGAGAGATCTCCTGAGGCTCAACATCTGGTGGAGGCTTCTCTTCCTCCTTGGATGGTGGAGCAGAGACAACGGTAACCTTCTCGATCCTCTCAACACCTGGAACCAAAACTTCTCCTAGCGCCCGCTCCAATGTCTCCTTTATCTCACCCTCACCTCTAGTATTTCCCTCACTAGCAATAGTGACGAAGATCATTTTCTTGTCAGGCATTTCCTTCACCAGGTTGTAGAACCTTTTGGCAGCCTTTTCTAGGACTCAGCTGAACCATTAATGATGTTCAGCAGGGGCTATTAGAACTTGCGGAGAAGCACGGATGTAGCTCAGAAAAGGACCAGCACCATTTCCCCACATCCCTCTCAGGATTCACAAGACAATGCTTCGCTATTCCCAACAGAAAGAGTTCAAGACGGAACAGGCGAACACGCCTAGAAGCAGAGGCCAACCTAATGTTCAGCCTTAGCCTCAGGCTGAAGAATCATACGAAACGTACTTTAGCCTGATCGAACCATCCATCCCATTGTATAAGCCATGTCCGAGCCAGCTGTCACAGACAAACTAGTTGAGTATGGGCTGACCGAGCGTGAAAGCAAGGTCTACATCCACGTAGCGAAAAGGGGGCCCTGTCCGGCTGGAGAAATAGCTAGGGCACTCTTCATCCGAAGGGGACAGACATACAACATCCTGAAGGCTCTACAGGAAAAAGGCCTGGTGGAGGCGGTGGCTGGTAGGCCGATAAGATTCTCAGCGATCTCATTGCCCAAAGCAATTGATGTTCTTCTTGAGGCCCACAAGCAAAAAGAACGTCTGATGGAAAAGATCAAGCCTGAACTACTCTCTATGTGGCAATCAACTCTCATCGCAAGAACAGAGGAAGTTGAAGAAGAGAAGTTCCAGTTCCTGAAAGGCATCGAAGGCATCTACCGAAAGGCCCTAGAAATAATCGACGAAGGCAAGAGCAACTTGACAATGATCGCTTCTGAACCGGCACTCTTCCATGTAGATAGGCTTGGTGTTCTTGAAAAGATGCGTGAAGTCACACGCAGGGATATGGAAGTTAGAGTTTTAGCAGAGGTGACTCCGAGGGTTCGAGAAATAGTCGAACACATGGGAAAGATAGGCACCAAGAGTTTCGACGACTATCCCTCACCCCACTTTCTGATCGTCAATGGAAAGGAGATGTTGTTCCTGACGAGGCCTCTGGAGTCCGTTGACCCAAGAGACGCCACGGCCATCTGGACAAATAGCCCTATGCTGATAAAGACGATGCAACATCTTTTCGAGAGCGTGTGGTCATCTGGAAGGTGGGCGTCAGAAGTACTTGCCACCGTGGAACCTAGGGCAAGAGGAAAGGTTCCAGTCCAAGAGAAGTCCAGAGGAGCCAAGGCTCTTCAGGAAAGATTCGCGAAGTATCTTGCTGCCTCAGGCTTCGATGTGAGAAAAGATCACATGGTAGTTGGTAGCTCAGGAGTGGAACACATCTTCTCGCTTGCGCTCTTCCGAAATGGAGGGAAACCGGTCGTCATAGACATCGAATCATCTGAGAAGCCAATCAGCCCTATTCAAGTAATAAGATTCTTTGCGAAGAAACTTGACATAAAAGGTCGCGTAACTGATACAACCCTGATAGTCGAGCCTAACCTCGACAGGGACGCACGTAGACTCGCAACTTTCTACCGGATCAAGTTCACTGAACTCAGCTCGATCATAGGCACAGAATGGAGCACAACTCGTCTAGACCCCTCGCGACTAGCGACTGAAACACCTCTGAAATAGAAGAAACCAGACCGATGAGCCCGATCCCTACACTCCAAGAGCGAGTCCTTTTGAAAGCTTCGCATTGGCTATGTGGCATCAGCACGACAAGGAACTGAGCAGTTTCATACGCCATATGAACTTAAGCGCATCTGCCGTCTATCCTTGGGATGAAGTTGCCGATAGGCACGATATACTAGGAATGCCCCAGCACCAAGTACGGGCATAGAAATTAGGTAACAGATACGCGCAACCCAGAAGATCCAAGTAAGATGCTGCATCCAATTTGGCAAGCCTGACCCAGTCGGCATCCTCGAAGCGATATCTGCCTCTAAGAACTGAAACATGACCCCTATGACGAGCACTATGACCCCAGCTACCAGCGCTTCGATTCCACTGTTGTAAACGGCTGATCTATCCTTCGCTACAGGCTTGTCCCTACTCAAGCCAATCGACAGCTTCTAGGCTTCAAGCCGTGTAATTAGGCTTTTCAACATTCAGTGACCTAGTCTGATCAAAATTCTCAGGACCATTCGGCCATCAACATAGTATACGTGGCGATAATGTCGACCTCCTCCAAAGCTCCCAGCCTATCATTCAAGCTTGCCGCATTGTTCTTGGCATGCCCGAAATGCGGCGCCCGGTTCCACGTGGGGGATCAAGCGTCGAAGCCCATGATACTTCGATCAGCCTCTGCTGAAAGAGGCTGAACCGTCACTTGTGGACGCGATGAAGCTGTTGCCAATGGTCTTCTCGGACACAAGAACGTACATCGGTGCGGCCCTTCGAGTCAAAGAGGATGGCAAGCTTACGGTTCGTAGGGCTGACGTTCAAGAACCCTGTCCTGCTTCCCGTTTCGTGTTCTTCGCCTCTCGAGCAGTGGCCGCCTGAGAGAGAGCCCATGACGCTTCTCATGATGCCCGAATGGTTTGAGGCCCTTCCGCAATTCTCTGACCAGATAGACCGTTATGAGGCCAACATCCTATCCCTCTTGGCGCTGCTGTCTGACAGGAAGATTAGCGAAGCCTCCTTCCTCATGCTTCTGCGGAGACATACAGAGAGATTTAGGCAGGCGGAATTCTGGGAAGCCCATTTCCTTAGAGAAGCTTCGGAATCAGAGATCGCCAAGATTAAGGTGGCTCTCGAGACACTTGAGGCGCAGAAGATAGGAGGAGAGAGGTGACAAGGAGCTTCTCTTAAAGAAGAGCATGCCTTCCCATATCAAAACATATCTAGAGCTTGTGGTCAATGGAATCAATGAAGTTGTGGGGGGACCACTTGGTTGTCAAGAAGGATAAGGAGGCTGGTTGACTAGGGATCGATTCTCCGACGACTACTGAGGCCCTTGTTGTGGCGTAGCCTTTCATGATGGCTGATCAAGTCAGAAGGTCGGGATGAGGGAGACAAGGCTCTTGATCTTGTCTGGGAAGACTCCTTCCTGAATCTGCATGACAGCGCTTCTCAGGCTTTGCCTCGATGACTTGATCTGGTCTAGCAATGACTCTACGGTGCGTGCCTCGAATCCTAGGACAACAGTTTCATCCTTATCCTTCACTGATTCCATGACGGTAGCCAGCCTGGCCCTGTGTCCCTGAAGCGATTTCTCAAGTTTAGATATACCCTCGAGTCCTGGCCCAGTCAATAGCTTAGAGGAGACCATTGGGAGCGCTTTTTCAAATTCCTCCTCGGAGACCCTTCTATCCCTCAAGTCTTCTAGGAGTCCTGCTATCGTGGACTTCATAGCCTGAGCCAACGCCAATGCCTCATTGGCTTCAATGAACCATTCTGGCATCATGATCAGAGATCCCTTGAACTGTCCGGGAATAGAGGAAAATTGGATTAGCAAGAGTCGATTGACTTCACATTCGTAGATCGTTCCGTCGAGGCCTCTTATTCTGAGGACATCACCGAATGGGTCAGCTCTACCCGCAGCCATGCCAAAGAGTTTACCGTCATCTCTATAGACGTGTTGTAGATCTTCGCTGATACTTTCACAGGTAGCCAAGGCCGGCATTATGCTTTGAAGTCTGAAGCCAACGTCGATTTCCTTATGAAACTTGGATCCGCAGAACTCGCAGAATTTGCTGCTCAAATGAATCGGCCTGCTACATGAAAGGCACATCATATGGATTGTGCGGGGAAGGACCGAACCAACCTTCAAAGGCTTCGTCCGCCAAACAGGCTCTTCAGCGGCACCGTACCCCGTCGCCCCATAGAGCAAAGTCTCACTCAAAGGCCTCTGTTCTCCCGCTTGGGTCTTTGCCTTACTCAACAACAGCTTCATTGCAGATATGGCTCCAGTCACCACCAGTGTAAGAGAGCCGGCGACTCCAAGGCCGAAAGATAGGAACCGATAGATTTCAGCGAGCTTGAGAACCTCAACTAGTAGGTAGAGGAGATACGCCGAGCACATTAGGAGGACTCCGAGCATAAATGCGGAGAGGGTTTCCATGAACCTCTACCTAGATATCCGCGCTAGGAGATCTTGTTCAGAACTTCATGTAAACCTTGAATGATTTGTTCAGGCTTCGCTCCTTCAATTGTCTCCAGTTTGTACAAGTTCGCGAGTTTCTTCGCGGTATCACTCAAGCCTGGAATGGCTATGAGAACTGACTTTTTCGGTGAGACGTCGAACGTCTTGGCGAAGACAGATACCACGTGCTCTTCACGGCAGACTACGTCGGAGATCACCATATCAACTGTGATAACGGCCCTCTGGTCTTTCTCGGTCTTGAAGCCGACCAAATCGAAAGTGTGTGAGGTGCCAGAGACGCCGCGTACAAGGCTTGGCGCCTCCACCTCGTATCCAGTTTCTCTCAGAATCTTCTTCATTGGCAGAAGGAGCAGCACTTCCTTCGCAAACTCAGTTTCAGCCGCTTTGTCTAGAGAATACGAGTACACATCGTCAAAGATACTTTCCTTGACTCCGAACTTCAACCCGCACTCTCTACAGTAATGTTTCCCCTCCGGCGCATCAAACCTTTTGCTGCAGCTTCTGCATCGGAACCAAGTGCCCACCTGCCGGTAATCCGCCCCAAGCTTAGCAAGGGTTTTCCCGCATCGTGGACAGATGTGAACCCCATCCCTAAGAAAACGGTCATCACTGTCAATCGTTCCACATTCGATGTGCTCATGAAGCTCTCTCTTCTCAATCTCATGTGATCCGCATTGGATACAATAGTATCTATAGGTCACGTTCTTTGAGCTGCAGCCGGGACAGACCATTATCTTGTCAAAGAATTTCGGGCGCAAGATTCCGGCTCGAACAAGCTGGTCTAGCAGAGCCTCGGTCTTTTTCCTATCTCCAGCTACGTCCTCTATCTTGGGATATCGAGCTCCAAGCACAGGATGAATCTCTGGTAGGAGCTCAATGAGGTTCCCTTCAGTGAACATCCTGAGTAGGACTTGGACCTCTGGAACATCGTATAGCGTTACTCGCTCAGCCCTACTCAAGGCATTACATCCTGCTCAAAGCATACATTTGCGAGTCCTTTCGAGTATTTAACGGTTAAACACCTGAGTAGACCTGCCTCTTTTTTCGGGACTTGGTTGATGCGGACAAATACGGATGACTGCGAAGTCTAGTCTACAATGGCGCCGGCTCAAGCGTGAAGTCAAGCTGTATCTCGGCGCCGTCATGCATCTCGATAGTGGACGGGGTGGAAGCAGTCACGTGGTCGACGAGAGTGCAGTATACGAGGCTTCTTCCGTCTGGCGCGAAGACCCAGTAGGATCCATCCATAGACATTGAGACCTCACCGAGATCACGGACATCAATCATCGCCCATGAGAGGCGAACGGGGACCATGTCTCTTAAGCCTTTCACAACCCCGTAGATCTTATTCAAGAGAGGAATCTGCCAGACATACCCGACTTGAAAACCCAAACAGGCGAAAGTGAAAGTGACACGGGTTTCCTCAAACCTGTGAAGATAGCCGAACCTTCGTAGATACAGCCAGAAGCTGCCTTTTCCAAATCCCCAATCATAATGTCGTACACCATCCGGTGTCACGAAGAAGAAGTGCCCTACCCCTCCGAAGCCTCGACAACTGAAGCTTATTCTCGAACTCCCGGCAGTGGCATTCCCAATCCGCCCGCCCACCAGACTCCCGGCCTGATCGAGTAAGTCGACCCTGTAGCTTACATTCTCAACCAAGCTATAGAAAGTTCCGGCACGCATCAATACCCCGTCTACATCTACATCGCATCCGATGAGCATGATGATCATAGCTGAAGCACAGTAGTATTCAGCATAGAAGCGTGGCCATGTGGTCTGAACATACCCATAACTGAAAGCCTTCAAGCTGTACTCCCCTGGCGATATGACTGTCGGAACTTCTCCCCAGTAAATCACTTCAGCCAAATCATAGTTCAAGCCCGAAAAGATAGCGGTCAAAGTTGTATTCGTAACACCTGCCTGCCCAGGTGCAATAATATTCTCCGTGTAACCGCGTGAAATTTCTTTCGCATCGTAATAGTATATTCTCGCCCTGTAAGGCACAGGGGCCTTCAGGAAGATCCATTCCGCAGGCATCTGCATCCGTATTGTACACGGCCATGCAAATCCTGAAACCAGGGTGGTCTTTATTGCGCCGCCAGCCTCCATATCGACGGTAAGGGTCTGGTTCATACCAAGCTCCAAGGTAACATTGTGATTTGTGGCCTGAATGTAGCCTCTGATGTGAACCTTTACGTTGTAGATATCTTTGCCCAGGCCATAATCCCTTCTTCTCCATATCCCTGACCATGTGTGATTATAGTGCTCGTTGAAGCCTAGGATGTGAAACCTAATGGTATTCTCATTGGCATATGTGGTGATACCGGATCCCAATGTTCCGTTTCGAACGAAGATCCCTTGCAGCGACCAATCTGACATGCGATACGCCTCCACCAAGATGTGTCCGCCGAAAAGTTTGTCACTCATAGTTCCGCATACTCGTAGTTCAGCCTGTCTAGGCGATTCCAACACCACGGCTACCGCCGTTGGCTGTAAGAATCTGATCGTGCCAGATATTACGCCTCCTGTCAAAAGGTAGATGTCCCTGGACGCGTTTTGGCCTTTAGAGACGATCTGGACTGGCATCACAGCCTGTTTCTGAACATAGGCGAAAACGTACGCGGTCAAACTGTATGTTCCTATACCGATCCCGCAGAACTCCGTGCCAACTGGATCTGCGCCCACATATTTCCAGCGCTTGCCCACCACTAGGAGGAAAGGATCGCCTCTAGGTAGGTTGAGCGTGTTTCCATGATCGGCTGCAATTACCTTACCATCGGTGTTGGACCGCGCCTCTACAGTCCAGTTCAGGATCCCCTTCGCGCTATATCCTAGGCTGATAAGCCAAGGATGGCTTAATGACGGTATGTTAGTGTTTGGGGGAAGCTGATATAGAATGGAACCGCTGATCTTAGCGCCCCTGTTAACAGTCATGTTCAGATATATGCTCTGTCTCTCGCTCAGGGGTATCAACACGCTTTGACTGGTCAGTGCGTATGCATATGTGGTCGTCCGGAAATATCCTGCTGAAGCTTCAAAGGAGTAGCTTCCGGGCCGAAGCCCTGTCAGGTTAAAGAATCCTGTTGTGAAATTAATTAGAGCTCGAGCCTTCCTTTCCTTAGTCTGAGCATTGAGGGCATAGACCACGCCCTTGGTCCTGATTACTATGCCTCGCGGCAGGAACTCTGGATCGATAAGGTAGCCGTAGACTGTTGCCCAGTCACGCGACATGGAAACCAGGATAGTCATGATTCGCGTAGGCGTTGTCGGAAAGGCTGGTTTACGTGCCGGGGAAAGTGAAGTGGAGACGTAGATCGTCACGTTGTAAAGACCCGCCAGAGTCGGAGCGACCATATTTTTGAACCGGGCTATCTGAGGCGGGGTGAACCCAGTCAGGTTCCAGCTCCATATTATCACATACCAAGGGGCATTTGGATCATGTGGAAAGTGCTGACTAGCATCAGTCACATTGTAGTACCAGTAGTCTTCCGTAATTGTAGACCAAACAAAAGAGGTGTCATTTTCTGATGTTACAGGCACAAACTCCCGTGGTATCTCAATCTTGACTGCAAAGCCCGGAACCGTTACATTGACCTCAATATCTCCCCTCGTCCCGACGAACACAGGCCACCTCGACGGTCGCATCACCGCAGGATGATTCCCGTAGACAGGTCTTACATGGAACAAGAAATAGGGCAGAATAGCAGACGAGAACAGGACCAACGATATCACCAGCGAGGCAACTCTCCTCAAATGGATTGGTCTCGGCCAGCGTCTGCCCGGCATGGCAACTCACAGGTGCAGAGTGAACGTAAAGCTACGGTTATGTGCACGCGAATGATAAGAGCATTTCCAGAAAACGACCATTAGATCATAATACCAGTGATGCAACAGCGACCCCTCAAGATCGGCCTTGAATGCGCATATCGGACTGAGAAGGCGGTCAGACCCAATCTAACGCAGGCGCCAACAGTTGGACACTGGTAAGATTCAGCCAAAAACCAAGAAACCCGTGTTCTATCCGGTTTGCCATATTGGTGGATGCAGTCTTCTAGGAGATGAATGGCATGTTCGCCCGTCGGGTTGTGATGGATCTCGCTTCCTGGAACGAATCGACTATGATCGTCTAGGAAGCTGATCATCCATTCATCGCTTGTGGTCATCTTGAAGTCTGCCTGCCACAAGTCGTTGCTATACGGCCTCTCAAACCTACGCTTGCCCCAAACCTTTTTTCAGAGCTTCAATCGGGTTGTTCAACCCAGCCTTAATGAGTATTCAATGGATAGTGTTGTGGCCAATTGCGACCATGCCTTCAATCTTACAGGGGCCCCACTTCCTCTCGCTTCGAAGCTTGAGTATGAGATCAACCGTTTCCTGTGGTGTCTTCCAGAAACGGTGACGCCTTCTAGACTTGATGTGTAGACCCTCTCACCCTTGTCTCCTGTAGAGGCTCCATCAATGAAAGACAGTTCTCTCGTCTATCCGTAACGCTACAGCAATATCGCTGCTCCTCCAACCCTCAAGCTTTCTACGAACAATCCAACATCTTCTCATCAGAACGCTATCCATTCTCCCACATCAATCCTTCCCTATCTTACCGAACTCTTTTTATCACTAACACATGTGGGGCGATAGCTCAAACCGAGAAACTTGGAATATGCTTAAATAATCTCTGACTCACGGTTACTGAGATGATCCATGAGAAGGGCATCTCTTCCTGTCTTGCTCGGAGCTGCTTGTTTACTAGTATTCTCATTTTCTTCAATGCTCAGGCCAACGAAGGCCCGAGGATTCAGTTCCATCTGGTTTGAACCATTCAGCGGACCGACGGCATATGACGATTTCAATGGAGCTTCCGAAGCAAGATGGGGAACCTACAGAGGGACCCCCGAAATGGTTCAGGCAGCTGGAAGATCATCAGTGCTCAGGTTGACGCACCCTCAACCTGGAGATGCGTTAGGGCCTTTCGGAAGCCCAGTTAGCACTTCGCTATTCCTCCTCAATCCGGTCACCGCAGACTTTGCAGATGGAATGATTGAATTTAACATATACTTTGAAACGGATGCCTGGGCAGGGGTAAGCGCGGTGCTCACCTTTCGGATGCAAGGTGATGATACCTATTACGCGCTGCGATTGACCAGCACCAAAGACTGGCATTCCGGTTTCGCAATTTACTCAAAGCACGATGGCTGGAAAGAGATAGGATGGTCTGATGGCTGGAGCGAGATCGGGTGGTCCGGTTGGACAGCAGGAGGGGTTTTCCCTACAAGAACTTGGTCAAAGGTTGTTGTGACCATAGCTGGTTCGAGGATGAGTTGCTACAAAGATGGCGTTCTGATGTCTTTTGCCGAGGACAGTACTTGGAGCAAAGGCTGTTGGGGAGGAATAGGGCTGCAAAACAACTACTATGGTGGAGTTTTCTATATCGATAATTTCAGGATACCAGGACGGATGAAGTGGGTTGCATACCGTGGTTCTCCAAGAATTGACTCGAGCTTCGGAAGACTAGGCTCCAGCTTGCTTTTCGACCACCCAGGAATCTTCGGTGATGAAGACTCGTTCGGCGGCGCAGACAGTTGCTCTGCATTCATCTCCGATCCGGATCTTCACCTCTTCGAGAGTGGAGTCATCGAATTTGACATGTTTTTTGACGATGATGTGGGTCAGAAGGCCTTTGTTGCCTTCAGAATGGAGAATGAGCATTCTTACTACGCTGCTCGAATAACAAGTACGTATGATTGGTCTTGCCATTTTGTGAGAAGAATTACTGCGAATAACTGGCATGTGATTGGCTCAAAATCATACTATTGGGCCATTGCCCCTAAGGTTTGGTTCCACGTGACAATCATCATTGATGGGCATCGCTTTGAGTTATGGCGGGACTATGAGCATCTCCTCTCAGCAGATGACTGGTCAATACCTCGAGGCAAATGGGGTGGAATTGGATTCTACTCTGCATACTATGGAACCAAGTTCCACATAGACAACCTTAAGATATGCATATGGGCCTAAGCTTACTACCGAGTCACGCACCGCCTGCAGCTCTTCAAGCGACAGATTGTTCAAGGCATAGATACAGAACCCGTCTGTTTCGGTCATTACCAATGCAATGACACTTCGCAGAGCGTGATATCCAGGAAGCTCTTCGTTAACGTCAGAGATCTGCACAGTCACCGTGTCGTTATCCTGAGAGAATGCTTGAGCCTTCACTTGTGCGGTCCATATTCCTGTAACGTTCGCTTCCACCACATAGGTCTCGCTGCTTGGCCCGAGAAAATGAAAAACAGACCGATTGACAGACACCTCATAGGAAAGTGAGTCCCTCACGCTTAATGAAAAGCGGTTTCCTCGATCGCCCCAAATGAGATCGAATCGTAACATTCCTACGGAGGGAACTTCGAACGTGGGCCCTCGAACTGACGTATTGGCCGCAAATGCCTGACGTGACACAACTACAACCGTCTGGAATCGATAGTATGCTTGTACGATAGGATAGATCCTGCATTCTTTGCGGACGATACTTGACATGAACCGGCTAACCATTCCTACCCACTCCAACTCCTTGCGGGCCGATAGGTGATACGCCATGGGACACATGAAATCGAGGTACTGAGACATCTCTTTGTAGTCTTGGCCTATTCGATATCTTGCGACATTGTATTCCTCCGTACAGCCAACAGCAAACACGGCTGCAGAAAGCGCTTTACCCTGTACTACATCCCGAATACTCTTCACAAACGTTGCTATTGTGTCCGTGTTTCCATTAGCCACCAGTCCTAATTCGTGCATATAGCGAACATAGTCTAGGTGTATGCCATCTACCAATGGGAAACATTCTACGATATATCTAACTACCTCTTTGAGATGTGCTCGATGTGCTTCGTCAGACGGATCTATGGGGGGCATCTCTCCAAAACATGAAATCATAACATGAACTGACATAGAGAACTTCTTTGCCCTCTCAATTGTTTGATCGAGAGAGAATGCACCTGAAAACTTAGGTTCTCTACTTCTACCAACCCACCGATCTTTCTTCTCAGCCAAAAATATACCCTCGCCGACACCTGTCGGATGGTAAATGTCAACGAATATTGTGTTGATGCCGGATTGAGCTATGAACTCAAGTGTATTCTCACTCGTTTCGTCGAAGAGCGAGCTCCAGTGAGGATGAACATAGACGGCACATACTTTGTTCGAGGGCTTGGAAACGACACAAATTATGACAAAGATAATCATGACCGAAATGAGCAGCAGGGCCCTCAGCCTAAATGGCCCATGATGTGCTTGCATCAGGACAACCGCACGCTCTCTACTGGTCTTTACAGCAAGTCGCTGATATTTGTTAAGGATCCTTGTGAGATAAAGCATCATCAAACGTATCAAAGATGGCGTATCAAGTCTTGTTGATAATGACTGATGAGCCTGCGAGACCATGGATACAGGATGGAACGTATCTAATTGTTCGCCATGATTTCTGTATCATCTCGCAGCCACACAGGCACAGTCGTCAGTGTCTTCATTACTACCGGGAACGTGCCCATGGTCTGGCAGTAGCTGGACCTACTCCTCAGACGCGATGACTTAACCGAATCTTGAACGGAGAAGAGACAATACGCGGTATATGGAATCTCAGCTTTTTCGGTAATTGCATCTGCCTCTGAAAGACATATGTGACCATGGCCAAGCATGCAACTGATTCAAGAACATATATTGGATCCAAACTCAGGCTCGGGCTTGCTAACTTCTCCTCAAGGTAGATCAAGTAGTCCGAAAACCAACCTCTGGGTGTAGATAACGACGCATTCAGTAAACCAGTGAAGGCAAGTGAACCAACTCCCCCAGGCAGATCCAGCCCGGTCAAAATCAAGCTAACAGTCAACAGTGTAACCAAGGCGAGGCTAAATTCTATTACAGCACTTATCTTTCTTGTTTGATCCTCACTTATGTGTTCGAGGGTCGATCCCTTGGACCGAATCCAATGTATCGCCTCTAGAAAGCCCTTGGAGGAAATCATAGCGAAGACAGAAAGTGAAGGGATCAGGAAACGAACCTCAAGATAGGTGAAGAACACTGTAAACCCAGAGGTGAAGGCGAGCCATGGGATCAATAGGGCTAGCTCAGAATACATTCTTTCCCGTATCATCTGGATTACGCCAACTGCTGAGAAGATAATGACCGGGGGGGATACGAGCAACGGAACCATAGACAGCCACCAAACTCTTCTTGTTGTTGCCAGGAGGTTCGCTCCAACGCCAATCGTCTCGGACATGATCTGATGCGAAATCAGGCGCGAAAATACTCCCTTTCCCTCAATCTCGTATCTCGTTCCCAGAAGATAGTTGTCCCACAAATAGGGATACATCGTTACGAAGGAGAGTAATGCACTCAATAGCAAAGTGAACGTAGTTCTTTGTCTATGTTTCGTGGTTAAGGGATAGATACCAGCAGACAAATAGAGGACAATGATGGACAGAACGAATACGGGTGTCAAACCGACATCTGTGAACGACACAGAATATGCCCCACCACTTACGATCGGTGTCAGACCATTTGAAAGAGCAGTGATAGTGCCAATCAATCCGTATACAGCCACCAGTATACTAGGAAGCATAGAGCTTGCGAAGGCTATCAGAAGCCTCAGATACCTGTTCAACCTGAGCCTAGTTGACAAGTAGAAAAGAGCTATGGGAAACAGAATTAGATTCTGATCTCGCATCATAAGAGACCACGCGAGAAGAGGACCAGTGGCAAGAAGATAGGAATTCTTCTTCTCTACCACACCAACATACAGACAGAACAGAAACAATGCCGATAGAGCTGTGCCAGGAACATCGCTTAGCACTGAGCCCACTGACGATAGCATGAAAGCGTTTAAGATCAGGAACAAACCTGAATAGAACCCCAGCCGAACGCTATTGAACAGCTTCCTTGTGAATGAGTAAGTCACGACCACCAAGATTACACCAAAGAATGGTGAGAGATATTTCGCCGACCATATGGGAGTGTTGAAAAGAAAGAGGGTCGTCAGCATCCACCAAAAAAGAGGAGGCCTCTCATCACCGTATGGACCTAAGACATCGTTTTTTCTCAATCTACCACTGTGGATCAGAGCATTATTTAGATAGGCCTTGTCGTCGTACAGGGAGACTTGGTTAACATACCCTGACAAAGAAAATAGTGTTACAGACAGAGCAACTAGTAGTAGCCTTGCAAATAGGTTTCCCCTTGCTAGGCTCATCTTTCGGACAGATGGCCGGGCTTGCGTCTCCTTCGCTTTCTCTTCGCGTTCTTCTTTCTTGCGTGCTTCCTCTGCAAGGATTTTTTCTAGGCGATAGTAGCCTTCAGGGGTTCGCCACCATCGTCCCTCCTCGAGGAAAGCATAGCCTTTGTCCTGGAGAGCACATAAAAGCTCCCCAATCAATTTCGAGGGAACGTCCTCTGAGAATTCTCGCCCAATTCTCTCGGTGAGTTGGCGCAGCGTAGGGCCATCGCGCATCAACCTGAGTAGATCTTTCTCTGTTAGGGAGACCAACCCTGAAGACCTCTGTCCCTATTTCCCTGCCTTGTCTATTCATCGCAACGCGGATCTAGCTTTTGCCGCTGTGTCACCGAACCTCTGCGCTCTTTCCCAACCGAGCCTGCCTCTTTTCACTTCAATATAGGCATATACTCGAATCAAGTCCAACAACTGACGATAACCAATCACGAACAATGGAGACAAGAGAACCAATCCCCAATCTGCACGATCCAGACTGACGGCTAGGATCGATGTCAGGATCTCCATCGCAGTGAAGACCAAGTATGCAACTAGGATCTCATAGAAAACGCCTGTTGCTATGGCCAAGATCGTGATCGCGGTCATACCCAATTCCAACACTGGAATCACGAATAGGGTAGCGAACAAGTAGGGGACGCCTATCATACTATAGGAGCCGGAGCCTCTCCACATTCGATAGCGCTGATGCTTTCCAAAAGTCTGAGCCATTCCGCCATACCATCTCTTCCGCTGTTTGAATAGATCTTTCAGCTTCTCTGGCGCTTCTGTGTAAGCTACGGAGTTTGTCACGTTTCTTGACGCAACTTGTCGTCCGTCCCTTGCTTTCTGTATCTTGACGGTAACATCAAAATCCTCTGACACCGTGTCAGGGTCATATTCTCCCACGTACGTTAACACTGATCGACGGAATGCTCCAAGTGGGCCTGGAACCACAAGAGTTATGTTCAAGAGATCGAATGCCCGCCTAGGGATGTTTATGTCGCGTATATATTCAAGAGACTGGCACCTAGTAAGAAGATTGATTGGGTTTGCGACTCGGATGTTGCCGGAAACGCTCATTATGTTTGGGTCGCGAAATGGAAGAACCAATTTGGCGATGGTATCTCTCTCTAGGAGTCCATCTGCATCTACAACCGCTATCAATTCTCCCTTCGCCAGTTTGATCCCTGCACTGAGTGCGGCATGTTTTCCTGTATTTGGAGGATCAAGGTTCAGCAAACGGATTTGACCTTTGGTTGCATAAGGGGCTAGGATTTTTGCCGTGTTGTCTGTACTTCCATCGTTAATGACTAGAATCTCCAGATTCCTGTATGTCTGTTCTAGCAACGTTTGAAGTAGAGCCTCTATGCCCTTCTCTTCGTTGTGTGTGGGGACTATGACCGAAACCGGAGGGGGAACATCGAACTCCGAATACCGGGCTTGGAGTCGGTCATGTATCAGGGCGAGCAGAATAAAGGTGAGATCATTGACCAGAATTACTGTGACCCCAATCGTAACAAACCAGAAGTAGATCCCGGGAAGCAATCGAAGGACTTGCTGGAGGATAAGTGTCAAGTCAATCAACCGTGTTTCCTCCGCATGATTTCTTTAACAATTCTAATGTATGTGGCCGCAGTCACTAGCAAGGTAAGTCCCACAGAAGCAATGACCATTTCTCTTCCAAGGTACGACAAATAGGTCACTGTGACGAGAAAGACACAATAGATTGCCAGAGCAAGTCTAGCCGCTCCATTTGGATAGGGTGCCAATAGTATTGCTGAAGTGATTGCTGCCAGTCCTAGTAGCACCCACGTTCGAAGCGGCTCAGAAACATTTCCGTAGTTGATAATCACCCAGACAGATACAGCCAACTCTGCGACTAGGATGAATCTTGAACGAAGTGGCCTCATGGACAGAATCCATCTCAACCGTCAGTGCGCGATGGAGCTGCACCGCGAACCATTCCAAGAATTCTCTTTCTATTTGCCTCATACTCTTCCTCTCCCAGTTTTCCATGTAGATAGAGTCGCTCTAGTTCGTACAGGCGCTTGTCTTCCTCTGCCGCCAGATGACGTTCGATATTCGAAGACGGTGGTCTTGATACATTGCCCTGTGGTAGTTGACTTTTAGGTCCTTGGGCTACGTTTGAGAATGTGACGCCTTCTTCGATCCCCCGTTCTGTTACTTTTTGCAGTGCAGATATCTTAGCTTGCAGAGTTCTAAGTTCGCTTGATGGCGAAGCTTCTTCCATGGGCTTGGTTGCTGTCTCCTCAAGGAGAGCTATCTTAGCGCGAAGACCTCTCATCTTCGCAGTCTCAGCATCGAGTGAAGCCGGTGTCGCATGCACAAGAGCACGGGAGGTCACTTGCCCCTTCAGGGATAGAGTAGCCATAGAAGCCAAGATCTCATCTATGCTATCTCCCTCAACCAAAGCAATGTTGTACAACTTGCAGAGCCTCTTGGCACGTTCTGACGCTTTCGGAACAGAAATCAGAACAGACTCATCATGTGCCACATCCAAGGCCTTAGCAAAGAAGGTAATTACTGCAGTTTCGTCAACGGAGTCTCTGCCCGTCACTATGTCGAAAACTGTTCGCCTTCCATCATTACGAGCAAGAATGTCGAATGAGTGTTCGACACCAGATTCCCCTTCTAGGAAGGCAGGAGATTCTACTTTGAGCCCTTCTTTCTGCATAAACTCCAAAAGCGGCAGATAGATCCCAGTAAGAGAATCGATTTCTTTCTTCTTCTCTTCATTGATTCGATATTGATGCAGGATGCGTAGCCGCACTTGCTCCCAAGTTGAAACTGTCCCACAGTTCTGACAGACATGGGTGATTCTTGGAATACTGGAGTCTCTTCCGCAGTCGTCACACCTAAACACCCTTCCAACTCGACGGTAGTCTGTTCCAATGACCTTCAGTTCCTTTCCGCACTTGGGACAGACCAGTCTTCCATCTTTCTGGAACTTGACTTCGAAATCTACGTTTCCGCAGGCATAATGTTCAATCATTTCTCCGCTTTCTAAGCGATCGCCACGACAAAAAGTGCAAGTGTATTTGTCTCTGAGCGTCGAGGAGCCACATGAAGGGCACAGAATCTCAGACAGATATCTCTCCTTCTTGAGAATGCCTGTGCCAGCCAATCGGTCGAGGAATTCGACTGAGTCAACCGCGTGAATCAGCCTTGTGACATCAGGATACGTGACGGTCCCCTCTTTTACCTCAGGCACTAAGACCTTAGGCCCGTCTACCATCCACTTCAGAAATACCGCTCCTCGAATGTCGACTAGGGGTGCACTGTCGGTCTTAGTCTGCACTATGTCTGACCTGCCATGTTTACGAGGTGGCGAATAGAGAGATCGGGAGCCTTTCTTTTTTGCTTTTTGATCGTATATAACCAGGTGACTGTTAGATGAAAACAACCAAGAGGTTAAGAGACGGCCCGCATGAACGCTATAATTCGCACCTGAATTGTGCCCACAACAATCGCGAGAGGTAGGCAGCTGCGTGGTTGTGTATATATATGTGGTTCCTATTCTAAACAGTTAAATTGGGTCAAAATACCCGCCAAATAGGACTAGGCAGATGTATCCCTATGAGCACCGTGGTTGTTGATCGTCGAGAATGGGATCAGCTCATGCAGGACACTGAGCGTCTAGTGAAGAACTATGAGAGGCTTCTGGGCAAGGTAAAGGATCTCGAAGAAGAGAAGAGGCTTTTGGAGGAGAGACTCGCGGCGGGTCAGGTGCAGCTGCGAGAACTGCAGAAGCAGGTAGAGATAGACCCAAAGGAAGTGTTGGCAATTAAGGAGCTTCGTTCAGCCATAACTCGTCTGATCAAGGATTCGGAGACAATCAAGATTGGCTGATAAGTCGAAGGCTCAGCCGTCGAGCATCGTTCTGGATAGAAACGAGTGGGAAGCTTTCATCGACGAAGTAATGAAGTTGGTTCAAGCACATGACAAGCTGCTGACTCTCTTGAAAAGAACGAAGACCAAGTGGTCGTTGAGCGGAGAAAATAGATGTTCGATCCCTGCTAAGAGCTCGTTTGCGTCAGCGATCCTCAACTTCTTCGGATTAAAGTCGAAACGGGTCTCCAGAAGGTTCTGTTCCTATTGCGGCGTCGCGGTCGAATTCGGAGACAGGTTTTGTAGAATCTGTGGAAAGAACATCCAAGTTCACACTTAAGAGATGAAGGAACGAGGACGTATGTGAACCTCAAGTTACTGCGCTGGCTGTCTTCTTGCGCATGGTGAGTCAACCTAAGCCTGATCGGGCGTACCTCAGAATTGCGGCCACTCCTCCGAAGCCTTTCAGAAGTTGTTGACCTTCCTCTGTCTCTCCAGAGATTATCTCGACACCAACGCCTTTGTTTTCGCCGATTTCAGCGAGCTCTTCAAGTAGCTCTCGTTTCTCAACCTCAAGTGTAGCATTACTGCATTTCTTGCATTGCACTGACGCTGCATCCTGCTCTAACCTAGCCATTTCATGTGGAAGCATGAGGCGATCCTCGGTGAACCCGCAGACCCGACACCTGATGATGACATGAACCATGTCAAGCTTCTCGGAAAGAAGTAATACGCTGACTAGTCCGGCCTTCAACGCCTTACGGGCCTCGCTCTCACCATATGCAGCCAAGCCTGTATCATGTCCCACCTCATAGAGGAACTGTTGGACAAGCCTCTTCTCTTCAGAGTACCGAACCCCACGAAGGATCTCAGGCGCCTTCTCGAGAACCTCATCAATTCCGTTGTCACCGATGTAGGCGGTGTCAACGGTCGCCACGATCTTCTTCTTCAACTCATAGTTCAAGTATTCTCCGTTCTCGAAATCATATTTCGATGGACCGGGTCCGCCGATGATCAGACCCTTCAGGTCGGAGATCTGGGTAAAGATCTCGTTGACGTGTCCGCCGACCCTCTTATAGTACTGGTTGACCTCAGCCTCCCTGAGCCTCTCGAACCTCCGAGCCGACTGCCCCCCTGCCCTATGCTTCCCAGGAATCCCAGAAGTCATCTCCTTCATTATTCTCGCCTGCCCCCCTCTCAAAGTCGCTATCATCGCATCGTTCCCGTCGATCAGAAGGATGCCGAACGTATCCTTTTCCCTGAGGATCTCGAGGAGAGGCTCGACGTGGAATCTGTTGTCGCACCGGTACAGGTACACGCGGATGGGCTCCGGCGGTTCCAGAACATAGGTTTCCATCCTTTCAGTTCCGGGCCCGTTCTGGGGGATTGCGCCGCAAAAGACAGCCAAGCCGTTTGGAGGAGGACGCTTGAAGAGCTTCAAGCGCTGCATCGTCTTTTCAATTGCATCGAGAACATTCTTCCTCGTAGTCCTAGACTTGATATTGGATGCCGTCCCATACTCGTCACGAAGCTGGCCCATGACCTCGTGAATTTGACGATCCGGTGGAACATAGAGCGTAATCAGCTCAGTCCCGCGGCCCTCCTTCGAGGCCAAGTAATCCAGTGTCCGCTTCAACTTGAACCTCGAAAGTGAATCCTGAGACTGAACCTTCAAAGCAGACGCCTCACACGCCTACCCGAACTCAGTTATATAAGCAGATTGCCTCGTCAATATCATCCGAGGAGCGAACAGGTGAAAGTCGTCATCAAAATCGGGGGGTTCTTCTTCGGAGACAAGCTTGACCATAACAGCATCAGCTCGTACGCGAACGTATTGAAGGATGTTCGCCGGCAAGGTCAAGAGATCGTCGTCGTGACTGGAGGAGGAGAAACCGCCCGGAGATACATCGGAGCTGCAAGAGCACTAGGCGCAAGCGAGGCGCAATGCGATCAGATCGGCATCTACGCGACACGCCTAAACGCGAGGCTGCTCATCTCGGCGCTTGGAGAAGACGCATTTCCTGAAGTTCCTGAAACCATAGAGGAACTGCGAAGAAATCTCCTGATGGGAAAGATCGTAGCAATGGGTGGACTCCAACCAGCTCACTCAACAGACGCTGTTGCCGCCATCGTCGCAGAAACCATCAACGCAGATGTACTCCTAAAGACAACCGATGCCCCAGGCGTCTGCACAAAGGATCCAAAGAAACACCCAGACGCCAAGAAGCTTGACGTCATAAGCGTCGGAAAACTGCTCGAAATGCTCTCCTCGAAATCTCTCGCTGCAGGAGACTACGAACTGATCGACCCAATCGCACTCAAGGTGATCCAGAGGTCAAGAATACTGACGCGGATCATTCCTGGAGACGACCCCAAGAGCATAGAGAGAGCACTGAAGGAAGAAGCCATTGGAACCAAAATAGTTCCTTGATTTGAGTAGTTACAGCACATATGATTTCAATCAGGGCAAATTTGATTGTCTGGGAGAATCTCCTGAACTCCTTCTGTCGTATAGCGACTTCTCACGTCTGCGATGCACCTCCGGTGACGGCAGCGTTCCCTCAGTTCGAGTTTGAGTTTCTTCGCGCAGCCCTTCAAGCTTCTTCCTTCTAATAGTGAAGATAATCAAGACGGCAAGGATTGCCACAATAGCTGTCAAGACAACGAAGAAAGCTGCGACAAAGGCGTAGTCGCTGGTCCACGATGCCGTAACGACGTGTGCTCCATCCATCGAGATTGTAGCCCTCGGAGTATTCGCGGTGGAGTCTCCAGTCCAGCTGCTGAAGACATACTTACCTCCCAATGAGCCGAAAGGCGGATTCATAGGTATCTCAACAGGAACAGAAAACTCGGCTGTGGAACCGTTATCATACCAGCCTTCTCCGCTTGCAGTCCCATGTCTTGTCTCAACCGTCAGGTAGTACTGCGACCTCCATGTAGCGATCAGAGTCTTCGGCCCATCCATGACCGATGTGACGGTGGTCGAGGAGCTCGTCGCATGGCCTCGCCATCCTGCAAAGACCAATCTAGATTTCTTCTCAACGACGCTGCAGGGCGATAAGGCTGTGACAGGCACATTTGCTCCGCTGTCCAGCCATTGCGTAGCCTTGTCGACCTGGCCGCCTCTCGGGTC
>CAZZFQ010000012.1:0-26352 GCA_964653695.1 uncultured Candidatus Bathyarchaeia archaeon
TACAGCAAGACACGGAGGCAACAGCTGATCTAAAGAGACAAATGGAAACGTACCAGAACGTGTTGGCTAAGTACAAGCCGGAGATCAGCAGACTTGAGGATTTGCGGACAACCTTCTTCACGCTTGAAAGTCGCTTGGAGCAATCTCAAAACACAGTCAGCTCTCTAAAGGCAAGAGAAGACGAAGTTGCCATCAAAGCAGGTTTGACTGATAAGCAGCGTGAACTTCTCAGCCAAGATCTGCAGGCTGGAAAGCAACGTCAACTAATGCAATTTGCTCTGTCACTAGTTCTTTGCGTGACTTTGATAGCAGGCGGCGTGTTTACCGGGCAATTTATCGTCAGCCTATTTGGATTGCTATTTGGTGTCTTAGCCTTCAGGTTCTACCTGACCTACCAGAAGATTGACAGGATTCTGAGCTCAAGCGCCGAGATCCAAGCCGTCAGGACACAGCTCACAGACGAGACCGCAAGACTTCATCAGGTGCAAGCAGAAATTGGCTCCCTTGCAAAGGAGACTGTTTTCAAGAGCCTTAGAGATCTTGACCTCATTCTTTCAAGTATCGGCAGCGAGATCAAGCGGCTGACAGGGCAAGCTTCGATACAAGCGGTCGATGCGCTCAAGGAGGATGTTGATCATCGGCTGAGAGAGCTTGAGGAGTCGAATCCCCTTGCCAAGCTCAAAGAGCTGGATCGTCAACTTGCAGAGAAGACTAAGGAAATTGAACGGCTCGAAGAGAGGAAGCCGTCGTCCGCAGACAAGCTTCAGTATGACAAGGACCAGCATGAGAAAGCCAAACAGAAAGTCGAGACGATACGGACTGAATACGGAAGCGTTGACGGGGAGCTGCGTGGAAGACTCGGAAAGGTCAGTCTTCTTGAGACTGACCTTCAACGCTTGGCAGTAGATTTTGATCGCCGTCCAAGCTTGGAAACCGAGTATGGAGTTCTTGACAGTAAGAGAAAGGTGCTTGAGCTTGTCGCTGGTGAGCTTGGAGAGACCAGCAAGGATCTGAGAGCCAAAGTCATCCCTCATGCCAGTTTCATAGTAAACCAGATCCTCCCCACTTTGACCGACGGAAGATACTCTCAATTCGAGATCACTGAAGACCTAAGGTTCAAGGTCTATTCCAGCGAAGCGAGTGGCTACAAGGAGAGGGAGGTCTTCAGCGGAGGAACCCAAGACCAATTCCTGATCGCGTTAAGACTGGCTTTCACTCAAAGCATTCTGGATTCGCGCGTGATGGCTGACAAGTACTCGTTACTTATGGATGAATGTATCTCTAGCAGCGATGACCAAAGAAAGCAGGGGATATTCGAGGTTCTACAGGCCATGAAGAAGACGTTCTCTCAGATCTTCATCATAGCCCACGAGGACGTCTCAAACCTTGTTGACAACTATATATTGCTAGGTAGAGACCGACGTGGATATACTCAGATCCAGTCAAAGAGTTGGTGAGCGGCCGCTAAGATGTTGTAGATGGTCTCTTCAACTCATTTCTATGTCATAAGATGACTTGGTCTTTCAATGCGGACGAGTGCGTTCCGACCAAGAGATCGCGAAAATCTACCAAGGTGGCCTTGAATAGAGCCTGGTGTACTCGTTGTATTTGCTGGCTAGATGGTAGGCATCGTAGATCTGCCATGCGAATATCCCTAGGAGAGAGGGAAGCGCGAGCCACAAGCCTCGCTCCCTAAACACAATGTAACCAGTAAGCCCAATGAGCACAAGCAGCGCCAAAATGCCTAGACCTCTGAGTGCTCTTCCCGCGTAGATCTGTCCTATGCCGGGGAGCAAGACGCTACTCGCGGCTGCGATAGTCGTGCTTTTCATACGCATCGGGGCGATCATCTGAGGTTCATAGTAGATTCTTTGAGCATACGATGGGGCCGGGGAAGGCACATAGATCAACTCCACCGCTGGAGCCATCGCTATAGGAGCCAACAAACCCGTTCCGCAGATCCGACAGAACCTCGCTCCTGCTGCATCTAGCTGAGCTCCACATCTCGGGCAGTATGGCATGGCCCTACGGCTCCTCTGGTCGATTGTATGGTTCAGACATCCTATTCAAGGTTCTCCGTTGATGGTTCGTTCTCTCCTCCCCTCACGTTAGTTCCCTGAGGGCCCAGAATAAGAGATCGAGATAACCGCAGGGAGAACCATGGATATGCTAAAACTGAATTGTCCGGGCAGCGATCCTCATCCTCTCCAAGATCTCTTCTGCAACATCGAGAGGAGTATTCCTTAGACCGCAATCAGGATGAACATATGCGATCCTTTTAGGGCTGACCCTTTTGGTTCCCTGATTCAGAAGCTCAACTACATCTTGTACCGGGCTCACTGAGCCTATCGTCAGTGGGGTCACAGGGATGCAGCCCAAGCCCAACCATTTCTCATGTTCCACGAAGGCATCTTCCGAGATTAGCTGAAGGTTTCGTCTCTCAGCCTCCCCAGCAAAAGCAAGACTCACTACGTCCACGTCTGTCTTCATCAGTTGGTTGAATAGAGACGGAATTCTTGTCAGGTCACCGCAGACATGGATCCCCAACTTCCCACTGCCTCTCTTCGCGTAATCCAGATCCGAAATCATCTCGTTGATAAGAACGGTGGCTTGGACCGGATCCATGAAACCGGCCGAGAGCCCAGGCTCATCCAACTGCACGTACGCGTCTAGTCTCAATAGTTCATCTATCAAAGGTCTCAAGGTGTGCGCCAGGTCACTGTAAAGGTCGCGATCACTCACGTTCCGGTAACCACTTAGCTTATTCATTGCGCACGTGAAACCGAGCGTGACAGGGCCAGTGATTCCTACCTTTAGCCCAACATTCTTCTTCCCCTTGCGATCGAGATAGCTCCTCGCATGTGAGAAATCTTTGAGCTTATGAAAGTCCTCGACTCGATCCAAAGGTCGAATCCGTTCAGCTATGCCCAAGCCTTTGTTATCTCGAACAAGTCCAGGGATCTGTTCGAAGTAGCTGATCATGTCTGCTCTCTGCTCTCCGTCTGAAACGATTTCCAGCTCTTGTCCAAGTTGGATATCGATGGCTCTCTCTATCGCGGCCTCAAGCCGATCTTCTAGGCATGGAAAGCTTCCGATCACAGTCTTCTGTATCGAATGTGGCACCTGATCATCTCCCGAAACGCCCACATCCCACATAGAGATTACGGACTCATCTCTGATATTGATTTTCTGGATCGATCTAGTCGTCGGCAATTGGCATGCGACAGGCCAGCGCGTTGGAGACCTCGGAAAACATATAGAGTCCTCTACCAAGTACCAGAATGGTCGAATTCAAAGTGGCAGACAACATTATCGTTGAACTCAGTGAGGCGGTTCAAGCCTACGATCCTGAACTGGCAGTGAGGGTGGCGAAGAAGGCTGTGGAAGCCGGAGTCGATCCGATCGAGGCGATTGAGCATGGATTGGCGAAGGGAATAAGGATTGTTGGCGAGAAATTCGAGAGGGGCGAGGTGTTCATGCCACATCTAGTGATCGCGGCTGAGAGCATGAAAGCGGCTCTTCAGGTGCTGAGACCAGAGCTGGAGAAGAGAAAGATATCCGCGAAGAATCTAGGGACAATAATCCTGGGGACAGTGGAGGGCGACATCCACGACATCGGAAAGAATCTCGTGGGAACGATGTTGACAGTATCTGGTTTCGAGGTAATTGACCTCGGAGCGGATGTGCCGGCTCAACGTTTCATAGATGCAGTTAGAAAGCATAGAGCGCAAGTCGTGGCAGCTTCGGCCCTTCTGACCACAACGAGGTTCAAGCAGAAAGAGATTATCGATGCGCTGCGCGCTTCTGGGCTGAGGGAGAAGGTTAAGGTTGTGGTGGGTGGCTCCGCCATCGACGAGAGATGGGTTGAAGAGATCGGGGCGGACGGCTATGCCGAGAACGCGGTGAGGGCGGTTGAAGTGATCAAGGGCCTATTGGTGTGAGGAGCGAGCTGCCCAATAAGCCACCGCGGCCGGACGCATGCCGCAGTCTCCCAGCTCTCAGTCCTCTGCCCTGAGCTTCATTTCTAGGTTGATTGGGAAGGGAATGAAAGTGACCTCATGAACGTTGAGCGAAAGTCTTTGTGAGCCGCCAATTCGACGTATTGGGCTTTGCTTGAAATGCTTGCGCATAGCTGCCTTGCCTTGCTCGAAATGAGAGCCATTCTTGCTCCTGTTCCCGCAGCGTTCCCGACTTTTCTAATAATGCCCAACGGCACTTCCGGGATCATTCCTATCTTTTTGGCGCTAGCAGGGCCGATGCAGGTTCCGAATGCGCCTGCAAGATAGACGTGTCTGAGCTGCCTTGGCTCTATACGCACAGTCTTCATCAGAACTGAGATGCCGGTTTGCACGGCTCCCTTAGCCAGTTGGACTTCACGTATATCCTTCTGAGTTACTGCGATATCTCTCGGGTAACCCTCACTCGTTCGCACGATCAGAAACTCTCGTTGGCCACTTTCGCCACTTCTTACATATGGTGCGTCTGCCAGTATGGTGCCGTTTTCGTCGATGAGCCCTGCACCCAGCATCTGAGCTACTGCATCAACGATTCCCGATCCGCACAAGCCTCTAGGAGCGACGCCATCTACCGTCCTGAATGATATCTTCCGAGTGGCCGGATCTATTCTGCAGCTCTCTATGGCTCCGCTTGACGCTTTCATGCCGTCTTTGATGTGAGCCCCTTCGAAGGCCGGTCCAGACGCGCAGGAACAAGCCACGATTCTCTGTTGATTTCCAAGGACGATCTCGGTGTTTGTGCCTATGTCCAATAGCAGGGACAACTCCTTCTTGTTGTATATGCCTGTCGCGAGAATATCTGCCACTGCGTCTGATCCTACGAAGCCTGCAATGAGTGGCAAGAAGTGGATTTTCGCGTGGGGATTAATCTCTATGCCTAACTCGTTTGCTTGAACGTTCAAGGGTTGCTTTACGGCTGGGACATATGGTGAGACAGCGAGGTAGTTTGGGGCGATTCCGAGAAACATGTGATGCATCGCTGTATTGCCAACGACGGTTGCCTCATAGATGTGGTCCGGGTTCACTTCGCTTTTTGAACAGCATTCAGCAACCAGACGGCTGATTCCCTTCCGGATTAACCGCGTAAGTTCCGCACGTTCAGACTCGCCTTTCATAGCATAGGTGAGGCGCTCTATGATGTCTTCACCGTGCTGAACTTGGGGATTGATCATGGATGAGACGGCAACAGTTTCTCCCGTGAGAAGGCTCACTAGGTAGCAGGCCACTTTCGTAGTTCCGATGTCAACCGCGAATCCATAAACGCTTTTGCTTGTATCCCCTCCTTCAACATCCAAGATTTCTTGATCGCTCCAAATAGTAGCCGTGACCTTCCACCCTGACCTTCGAAGCACCTCTGGCAATCTGCTCAAAACCCGCGTGGAGACGGCGACCTGTCCGGCATCACCTCTACAGAGAGCACTTAGCAATCGTTCGAGGTCAGGCTTCAAGCTTCGAAGCGTAGGTTTAGGCATCTCCAAATACGTCTTCTTCACAAGAGGCAGAATCTCTGTCTTAGCGTCGATCCCTTCGGTCTGCAATCGTAGTTGGGCAGGCATCGTCTCCTTCGGAACGATCACCTCGACCTCTCCCAGAACTGTGACTTGGCAGGCGAGTCGAAAGCCAGCCGAGAGTTCTTGGCGAGTAAGGTGTTTCTGCTCTGTCTTGGTCAGCTCACCGATGTCCGCGTGTCCCTCAGTGATGATGACTCGGCATTTTCCGCATCGACCCAACCCTCCGCAGGGGGAATTGAGTTCCAGCCCTGCGTCGTGACAGAGTCTCCGAAAGCTGTTACCCCTCTTTCCTCTAACTCGAAATCCATGTGGTTGAACAGTGACAGAGACTTGGTTCAAGCAACGCCCCTTCAGCTAACAACAATTGCGTGTGGATTCTGATTTCATGTAACGGTTTCAGGCACTTTTGCATGTGGGAAGAGGCTTATCTTTGCGATGGGCCAAGAGGTAGCCTTTCAATGCCATGCCTCTTCATGACTCTTCTAGCGACGTCATCCAGTCTCTTCTCGACATCTGCCGGCAATGGCTCTGGCTTGTGCTCTTTGAGTATCTTCTCGACTATCGCTTTGGCTCGTTTGAACGTGTCCCTTGAACCTAAGCTCTTCCAGAGCTTCAAATCCTGTCTATCCACCAAGTCTGATGGCATGAAGATCTCCTTCTCAAGCCAATCCATTGTATGCTTTTGGGCTAGGTAGTGGCCTCCAGCGCCCACATTCCTAATGACATCAAGTGCGAGGGTTTGATCATTCACATCGATACCTCTGATTAGCCTAAGAGCCATCCCACAGATCGTGTCATCTATCACAAGTTTCTCGAAACTCTGGCAATTCTCAAAATCCAACATTCCTGGACCTGATATCATGTTTATCCCTGCCAGCGCGCCCAGAGTAATGCCGATTCCAGACTCAAACCCGCATTGTGTGTCAATTACCTTCGCGTCGCTCAAGCCCAAATACATGTGAGTCGGCAGGCCATAGTATTTTCCGATCTGGGTGTAGGCACAACCCATCATGATTGTCTCTATGGCACCGAGGCGTGATGTGCAGTAGCGCATGTCGAATGTTGTGGGTGAGCCTCCGTAGATCACTGGTGCTCCTGGATTGGCCAGTTGCGAGATGACCAGGCCGCTGAGAAACTCTGCGTTCAACTGGACCAACGAGCCAGCGAGCGTTACGGGCCCTGTTGCGCCGAGCTGGGGCATCGGAAGGATCTCAGCTGGAATTCTGTGCCTAGCGCAGTCGATCAAATCCTGAACAATAAAGCCTCCCCATTTCAACGGGGCTGAAGGGCACAGGTCGAAGATCGCCATGGGTCTTCGAGCCAACTCCTGCTCGCTTCCCACGATAGCTGTGAGCATGTCCCTCATGTCGCTTAGGCCGTCAGCGCCGAAGGTTCCGGTGACTATCGTCTTCGGAGAATTCTTCAGGACTACGTACAGTCGATACCGGTCGACGACTGCATCCGGGACATCCGAGACCACAAGCGCCGTGCTCTGCGCCTGTATGTTTTGCATTGCATCTGTCAGTCGAGTGAAGTCGGCGAGGTCTTGGGATACTGGTCTTCTGACTTCCAAGGTTTGAGGGTCGAGAAGGTTGAGAGCTGCTGAACCTGGATCATAATAGACGCGGTCATCTTCGAGAACCATGTCGTGTCTTCCATCACGACTATACAACTTTATCGTTGATGGAGCTTTCGTCAAGGCCTCCTTGGTCAGACGTTCTGGGATGCGAGCAATCCTCTTCGTCGGCTCAACTTCGGCGCCAGAATCAGCGAGCAGCCTCAAAGCGCCCTCCCCTTGAATCATTACCCCCACTTCCTCCAAGATCTTCAAGGAAGATAGGTGAATCGTCTCTATCTGTTCTCTCGACAATAACTGAAGTTTCGGTTGATTTGAGAACGACAGCTTTTCCATCGCTGTTGCTCCATTGTCAGATTTCAGGAAATCAGGGAGATTTGGACCCTTGCGTATTTAGGTTAGCTTACTGTATCGTTATGAAGCTACGACAAGCCAAGCGCTCCATCTCGTGATGCTTTCCTCGGTCCTATGTGTCTATGCTATCACATTTAGCCCGTTGTTACAGGCACTTTTTCATGCATGGTTTTGGACTAATGGAAGTGTTGCTAAAACTGCTCATAACGGTCGGCGCCATCGTACTGATGTGTCTCTCATCGAAGTAGTCTTTGCCTTCAGACCATAAGAACAAATCCTCTGATGGCGAGCGCGCAGCACCATCTTCTCGAGGGGTCTACGCTTGAATTGCTGTTGCCCATCTTCCTGCATACTGTGCCCGCCATCAGATGTTGAAGGCCAGTTTGAGGATAATCATCATGAAGACCTGAATGATCATCGAGCCCGCCAAGACACCTGATCCCGCAATGATACCTTTCTCCCAGAACCAGCGTTTTCCGAACTTTCTATCCGTGTAGTATCTCGCCAGTCCGCCAATGCCGAAAGCAATTGGGTAGTGTGGAGGAAGGATCAAGCCTAAGGCTACCCCGAACATCGACAACGGTGTCGCAGCCTCCAACACGGTCCCGATCAAGGCTCCTGCAAGGAACGTCGCGGGCTCCACTATGCCTTCTACCGTCCCTGTTGCTAGCATCCTGTAGAGAATTCCCATCTGAAGTAGGTTTATGCAAGGCATCGCAGACGTGAAGAAGCCCACGTACTTCCACAGAGCCAAGGTCAAGGCAGCAGTCGCCAGAAATGTCGGAATCCATGTGGCAAGTATCGCTTTTAGGATGGTTCCAATCTGCAAGCGAAGCTTCTCCGCAATCTTCTGATAGCCCATAAGTGAGGAGCCGGACCACTGTGCATTCGTGAAAAGTGCAAGGTAACCAGCCAGCCCCCTGTATCCGGTCGCAAACTTCGGGACTTCATAGAGCATAATCCCAGCGGCACCGGAGCCAATCCCCGCCTCTCCCTGCATCCGAGCGATTATGATGAACTCAAGGAAGTTTCCCACCAACAGAGTATACCCGTAGAAGAGGACCGAAACGTATGGCGGAAACGGATGGAAGGGGTTAAGCAGATAACTAACAACAAGCGAAGAGATCACCAACGCCGAGAAAACTAGCAGAAATCTTCTGTCCCTGAAGACTCCAGAGTAGAACTGCCTGAACAACTCAACGTAGCCCACTCGCTTCTCATCCACACGCCTGCCAGAAACCAGCCTTTTCAGAAGCGCAAAGACCGAGAGAGTCAACCCACCCAGAATCAGCATCCCAAGAACAGGCGAGATAGTCACCTTCATCAGGAGCGCGTTGTAAAGCTCCATAGAATTCCTAGAGTAGGTCAACATTCCTCTCGAAACCAAGATCGGCGTCAAAGCAAGATATGTGAAGACTCCAGTCCCAAAGATCGTCAACGCTGTCTTGGCACTTATGATGTAACCGATCGCCACGAACCCGAGCCCCAAGGAAGCAGCTAGCGCAAACCCCTCTGGTAAGAAAGGTGTCAGGTCGACTTCCACGGCGTTCACTCCAACGATCTTCAGACTGTACTGTATAAGCGTGGTAACGGCGCCTCCAAGGGCGAAGATCCCTGCGAACCTTGCGGCTTCGCCACCTTTCAGCGTTGACTCTGCCAGCGTCGCTGGCGCCATGTAGATCGGAAAGGTCATCCGCTCATCAGACAGGAACATCTCACGCGTCTTCAGGGCGAAGAGATACCCTACGAGCGAACTCGAGGCTGAAACGAAGAAGAGGTACACCATTGGCACAATCCAGTCCGCCAGAACAATCGATTTTCCAGCCAAGCTCTGAAAGGAAGGGACCAACCATTCAGGTATCGACAACTCGCTGAACGCTTGACGGAAATACACCAGCAGGGCAATAGTGTAGCCCATCGTGAGGCCTGAGGAGCTTGCTATCGTAGCGACACCCATCTCACTGAGCTTCCTCGAAGGGTCGCTCCCACGAAAGAGAAGATATGTTAGAACAATTGTGAGAGTTGCGAACGAGAAACCCCAGCCAAAGTTGACATTCAAGTAAACGTTGACTGACGTATAGATGATGGACAGCAATGCTCCCAGAATCACTGCCCGTGCAGTGAATCCATTGTGCTCAGCCAACCTGACTCACCATTTCTGCTCGCCAGATTCGATGTAATCTGCAAGAGGCTGCGGATGCAGAAAGAGGATGCCTATGATCTCATATCAGAAATGAGATTGACACTAAGGAAGCTTGTCTACTTTCCTCGGCGATTGTCCAAACGAGACATTTCCATTAACTTTCAGTTCGTTAGTGTACTGCGTCTCACCTCTCACGCGGCAACCAGACTCGATCGAGACATCTTCGCCGTAGATATTCTCCGCGAATGCTCCGACTCTGAGCATAACCTTCTTTCCGTAGATCGTTTCCACACGAGCATCTTTGCCAACAAGGACTTCATCCGCTCTTATTGGTCCGCGGACTTCCCCTCTCTTTCCTACCTCAACGAGACGCGCCGTCACTCCTTCGGCCGTATCTATTGAACCGCCAACCTCCACGCGTTCTTGAGCTGTAGCCTTTCTGGAGCGTAGCGACCCTCCCACCTCCATGTTCTTCGCTGAGACTTCCCCATCGACCTCGATCTTGCCACCCACCTCCAGATTCTCTGAGAGCTTCAACGACCCATCGACCTCCGCTTTACCTCCCACGGCCATTTCGCGACCTTCGCCCGAACCAGACATCTCCACTTTCCCACCGACTTCTATTTCACTGAACTGCAAGTCTCCGTCAACCTTGAATGAGCCTCCCACCTCCACCCTTCCACCCTTGTTTCCGTCTGCAAGCCGAACGACTCCACCCACATCTATCTCCTCAAACTCCAGAGGGGCCTTCGACTCGAAGCTTCCACCTACATCTATTTCGCGGATCCTTCCCCCTGCCACCGTCGCCCTACCCCCGACATCCATGTGCTCAATGTTCGCCTTTGACTCTATGGAGAGGCTTCCACCGACATCCACGTCCTGCGCCTCGACTTCCCCTTTGGCTTCAAACCTTCCTCCGACATCTATTTCCTCAGCCTTCACATTCCCATCAGCCCTGAGATGTCCTCCGACATCGGCCTCTTCCACAGTCAGGTCCCTGCTCACTATCAGTGCCTCATCTACATCGACCTGTTTCGCGCTCATACTTCCATGCACTTCGAGACGGCCATCCTCAACAGAGACATCGTTCTTGACCTCCAGGTCTCCTCGGACCGTCACATCTCCTTCGGCCTCGAGGCTCTCCGCTGAAAGCGAACAGTCAAAGACATTGTCGCCTTCACAGTATACCGATCCAGAAACGGTCAGCTTCGGCGGAGTTCCCTTTCCACTCACAGTCGCATCTTCACCCACTCTCAGGTCGCCTTGGACATTATCCAGAGCAACCGTGCCTCCTCGCGGCACAGACATCTTCTCACTCATCGTTCAGTCACCTTGCCCTCGCGTGAGGCGTCCGCCTAATAAAGAGCAGCTCACTTCAAGTGGTCACAATTCGTTACTAGGCTCTTCTTCCAGAGCAGCGAAGAATCTGCGCATCCGCCTGTATGTCTCAAGAAATTCCAAGCCCCATCTCGTTACGCCATACTTCTTGATGTCGCCAGAAACGTGCTCTCTGACAAAACCATGAGAAGCGAGAAAACTCAAGATCTTCTTGGTTCGGTCAACCGGCATGTTGGCTCCGTAGGAGATCCTTGTCAAAGAGCAGAGGCCTCTCTTGGCAATCATTCCTATGATGTCTGCATAGATGTCGTACCTTGTTCTTCGATCGAGAGGCATGGGGACGCTCCTTGAAGTCTCCGCTACTGTCGAGAGCTGCGCACTTAATTTGGATTACGGAGTGCGCATCGTTCATGAGAGAAACTGGCTTCTTCTTATGGCTCTTGACGACGGGCGTCTCCCTCGTGACGCAAGTCTTAACGCATTCTGATGAACATTGAAGGCGCGTTCCAGTTGATATCGGACTGGTAAGGAAAGGTGACAAGATGACTAGTGACGTTTACGAGCAACTTGCGGAAGCCTTGGACAGGCTTCCTAACGGTTTCCCAAGAACCCCATCCAATGTTGAGATAGCCATTCTGAAGAAGATCTTTTTGCCCGAAGAGGCCTCGCTCGCCAGCCAGTTGTCTGGACAGGTGGAACCCGTGGAAGCGATCGCGAAACGGATAGGGCTGCCGGAGGACCAAGCCAGAGCAAGGTTGACGGATATGGCCAAACGCGGGCTTCTGTGGTCCGATCAGCGGGCAGGGAAGCCACGGTTCAGATTGGCGCCCTTCGTTGTCGGAATCTACGAATCACAGCTTGAGAAGATGGACCATGAATTTGCCCACCTCATCGAGGAGTACATGGAGGATGGCGGAGCAGCGGGGATTATGAAGCCGCAGCCTGCCTTACACCGCGTTATTCCTGCGCAAAAGGCGGTGAAATCCGAATGGATCCTACCGTACGACGATGTCAAGGCAATTCTGCTGGCCTCTAAGAGTTTCCGCCTGGGCGACTGCATCTGTCGAGTGCAGCAGGATCATGTTGGTCGTCGATGCAACTTCTCAGTTAGGACTTGCTTAAGCTTCCGCTCGACCGAGCGCGCTCCTAGCCCCTTTGACATCTCCCAAGAAGAGGCATTGGCGTTCCTAGACAAGGCGGAGGAGATCGGCCTGGTTCATACTGTAAGCAACGTGATGAAAGGAGTCTGGTATGTATGCAACTGCTGCGGTTGCTGCTGCGGCATACTTCGAGGAATCAACGACTGGGGCATCGAGAACTCGGTAGCCCAAGCCAACTACCTCTCAGTCATCGATCCCAGCGAATGCCTAGGATGTGGAACATGCGTTGAACGCTGCCAAGTACACGCTATCTCCATGATAGACCGAGTGGCCACCGTCGACCGAAAAAGATGTATCGGCTGTGGATTGTGTGTCACCGGATGTCCCAACAAGGTGCCGAAACTCCAACGAAAGCCAGATACCGAAACAGTCTCTCCGCCTCTCGACTTTGCCAGCTGGGAACGCGAACGCCTCATAAATAGAGGTCTGATAAAAGCGGCGAACTGCGACCGTGAAGGTCAAACAGATGCCATGTTGTGAGAATCACGAAAATCCGCCAAGATACGCGAAGCTACATCACGTAAAGTCTAAACTGCGGATTATGGAACTGTGATTTGACCCAGATGAAGACATCAGATAGTGACAGTGCTAGGCTTCCGCCAGGTCAGAAGTGGATAGACCGCATCCTGCGCTGGGGTGTCGATCATCCCGGAATAAGTCCGGACAATCCTAAGTTCAACCCAGAATCTTGGAAACTCACTGTGGATGGAGAGGTCGAGAACCCGGTTGTCCTAGGCTGGAGGGAGCTCTTAGAGCTGCCCGCGCACGAATCAGTGAGCGACTTTCACTGTGTTGAGGGTTGGAGTGTTACAGACCGCAAATGGTTCGGAGTCAGGTTCAGTTCCTTGACAGCGATCGTGAAACCCAAGCCCAACGCCAGACATGTGTTCTTTACCTGCATGGACGGCTACACGACATCGCTAGAGCTCGCGGATCTTCTTGAGGACAACGTGATCCTGGCCTACAAGCATGACGAAGAATACCTTGAGGAGTCGCTTGGCGCACCGCTGAGGCTCGTGGTACCGAAGAAGTATGCGTACAAGAGTGCGATGTGGCTTGAGAAGATAACTTTCATGAAGACCAAGAAGCTTGGGTACTGGGAGCAGCGAGGATATAGTGACACGGCCGACATCTGGAAGAACGACAGGTGTGCCAAATAGAAGAACGCTCGCAGATGGAGAGATTTTTCTAGGAAAGAACGAACAGCCTCAACGACCCGACTAGTCAGTCAGCAGACCTGTCTTTCTGCAAATTCTTCAACAAATCCTTGAAAGGCTTCTTAACCCTCAGCTAAGATAGGAAGGCCAAGGATGAATCTTGTCTGCTGAAGAGTTGAAGAGGAAAGTCCGCAAGGCAATAAGAAAGAGAGCCAAGGAGATCACTCAGATCGGTGACCAGATCTTTAGGCATCCAGAGTTGGGCTTCAAGGAATTTGAAACAGCCAAGCTTGTCCAACGCACTTTCAAGGGCCTAGGTTTGCCATATGAATCAGACATAGCCATCACTGGTGTCATCGCAAACCTTGAGGGAAAAGGGAAAGGGCCCACGATCAGCGTCATGGGGGAGCTTGACTCTGTTCTATGCTATAGCCACCCATACGCGGACAAGACCACGGGTGCAGTGCATGCCTGCGGGCATAACGCGCAGATAGCCGCGATGCTTGGTGTGGCGATGGGTTTCGTCGACGCGCGGATCATGAACGAACTTCCTGGAGCTATAGCCTTCATGGCGGTGCCCGCAGAGGAGTACGTCGAAATGGAGTACCGTTTGAGGCTGAGAAAAGACAGAAAGATCAGGTTCCTTGGAGGTAAGCAGGAGTTCATCAGGCTCGGTAAGATGGATTCTGTTGACATGACGGTTAAACATCACACAAGAAGCGGCAAGTCAGAGAGGAAGGTTTGGGTCGCTGGGACGAACAACGGGTTCGTGGGGAAAGCGATTCGATTCAAAGGTAGGGAAGCTCACGCTGGAGGGGCCCCGGATAGAGGGATCAACGCTTTGAACGCAGCCTTGCTGGGGATCATGGGTATACATACACTCCGTGAAACGTTCAAGGACAGCGATCACATAAGGGTCCATCCGATCATAACGAGAGGCGGAGATCTCGTCAACATAGTTCCAGCGGACGTTAGGATTGAAACCTATGTGAGAGGGAAGACGACTGACGCCATTCTCAAGGCAAGCAGGAAAGTAAACCGAGCCTTGAAGAGCGGCGCCACAACAGTTGGGGCGAAGGTTGAGATTGAAGAGATTCCGGGTTACCTGCCTATGAAGAACGAACTGGAGATGAGCAAGATCTTCGGAGAGAACGCGAAGAGGCTCTTAGGAAAAGCGGCAGTGAAACAAGATGAGCACAAAACAGGCTCGACCGATACAGGTGATGTTTCGGCCATTATGCCGGCAATCGAACCTTCAATATCTGGAGCGACCGGAACAGGACATGGCAGCGATTACAAGATAGCAGACAAGGAGATGGGCTACATAATCCCAGCTGAACTGATGGCAATGACAGTCATAGATCTTCTATGGGACGATGCAGCCAATGCCCACAGAATAATCAAGACGTTCAAGCCAGAAGTAGAAAGGAAGGAATACGTGCGATACTGGGAACGGTTGGTGCACTAGAGGTTGCCGCAGGCGCTCTCTATAGCTGCGACCCTTTAGCACGGAACCCCTTTCTCGACTCAAGAACCAACTGAAGAACTTCGAACAAATGCCGAATACTCCCGTTCTCTCGCCACTTTTCGATATCGATCTGGACAAGAAAAGAGCCCATTTGGCTATTACAAATGGATCTGGTTAAGCAAGGCATTCTACCATTGCCGGAGAATGATCATTGTATTCGTATTCACGACTCCCTTAACGCCGCGAATCTCTTCGACACTCCGATTCACATCGGCGATGCTCAATGTTGAGATTATTGCGGCAATGTCATACTGGCCAGTGATTTCATACACGACCTCGACTCCCGGAATTTTCGTCTTCAGGCTTTTGGAGACAGTGGATGTAGGAATCTGCGGGTTTACAGAAACCAAGGCCACCGCCTTTGCTCCCTTCGTGAATCCAAGCTGAATTGTGAATTTGCTGATAGCGCCTGAGTCTAGCATCGCCTTGATTCTCTTCCTTACGGCTCCCTCCGATAGTCCGACTTTTCTGCCGATCTCAATGTGAGATGCGCGCCCGTCGTCCTTCAAAACCTCTAGGATTTTTTCGTCAAGCTCATCCATCTAGCCTCACGTCCTTCAGGCAGTCTTGTGGAAGATTTAATCGTTCATAGGATGGAAGGGAAGCGGATCTTATACGAGTTTCGTTCCATTTTGGTAGGGCGTATGACGCTTAAGCTCTTACGTGCCGGCGACTGGGACTCAGGGGTCGATCCGATAACGGGTGTTCGAGGACGAAATTCGCATATCCCGTCCCTCACTTTTCCGAAACGGTTATATCTGGTTCGATTTACTGCCTAACGCCATATCGTAGCGAATGAGGATGTGTCGGTTGGCACTGGCTAAATGTCCGGATTGCGAAGCTAACGTGGTGGTAGCGGACGATGCTTTGGTCGGTGAGATTGTCAGCTGCCCTGATTGCGGCCTAGACCTTGAAGTGAAGGCGATCGAGGGTCAAAGGGTAGATCTTCTGAAGCTTTCGATCGAGAAGGAAGACTGGGGAGAGTAGCATTCAAGCCCCCTCAAGATGACCCACAGTAGTGGACGGCGTTAGGCTCAGAGGATGGACACGCAGTTCTGCATCGGATGAGCAAACACATTGAGCCTAGCTATCATTTACGAGTTTTCTGAGACAGATGAAGAAGGAATAAAGGCCACAGCACGAGACATGGGCATCGACCTCAAGTACATTCCATTTCGGAAGATCTCAGTCCTGATCGGAAACGACATTTTCAACCTTGAAAGTCGAGGAAGTAGCTACGTATCACTTGTCAAAGATGTGACTGCCATCCTCAACCGTGCTCAAAGTAAGAACCGCCGCCTTTACGCTGCCAGCGTCCTTGAAGGTTACGGCAAATACGTCTTGAACCCGCTGGGAATAGAGTCCGTATGCTTTAGCAAGTTTAGAACCCTCATCGAGTTCTGGAAAAGGAGGATACCCATTCCCAAGACTGTCTACGTCCCGTGCGACTCTCACGATTTCACACGCGGAGATGTTCGAATCCACAACGAAGAGACGGTCGCTGATCTGATTCGGCGAAACCTAGGAGGTGGAAGCATTGTTGTCAAACCTGACGCAGGCACCCATGGAAAGCAGGTTCGCCTAGCTCGGGATCAAGAGTCGTTGATCAAGTTTATCGATGAGACGGAGCCGTCAATATCTAATCCTCTCGGTTTTCTGGCGCAGGAGCTTGTTGAGAAATGGTTCTATGATCTTAGAATAATCGTTGCAAAGGAACATGGAAGTTTGCCATATTGCTACCCTTCTGCCCTCGCGCGCGCTGGCTTGAAGGATTTTCGCACGAATACATTCCTTGGAAATATGGTCTTCAGAGTATGTCTACCGAGTGAGGTGCAGAAGACAGCGGTAAGAGCTGCGGAGGCTGTGGGGAGGGATGAGGCTTGGGTTCTTGCTCTCGATGCCATGGTCAATGTGGGGAAGGACAGATTTGTGGATGACGAATACATCAGATCGGAATTCGAGAAGCTCACTCCCCCCTTTGAAGTTGTCAGGAGAATAAAGCAGGATAATCAAGGTAAGAGCACAAATTTCAGAGCATGGAACAGAGGACTCGAGGCAGCGTATAGTGCGTACGTGAACATGGAGCCATATGAGAACATCAGAAGCGTAATACAGGAAAGCATCGAATTGGACAAAGAGCGGGTTCTCTTCCATGAGGCTAACTCATGCCCGGAGTTTTGGGAGCAAACCCGCCTTGTGGCTGGCATTAACCTGGCGGTTCCTCTTCTAAAATGTGCAAAGAGCGTCGAGGGTAGAATTTCATCAGAAGATCGACCTCGATTGGAGGAGGATAGTCAGGGATAGCCAGGCGGGATTTGGGATGCTGGTTGTCGTTAAGGCTGGAGGAAAGGTGCTCGAAGGTGGTTTGCGCCCTGAGATGGTTGCGGATATCAGGGCGCTGGCAAAGGAGAACAAGGTCATCTTCGTTCATGGTGGAGGCGTTGAAGTCACAGAGGTGGCTCAAAAGTTAGGGAAAGAGCAGCGCTTTGTTGTCTCTCCCGACGGGTTCCGAAGCCGGTACACGGATCGAGACACCGTGGATATCTACACTATGGTCATGGTTGGCAAACTGAACAAGCAGGTAGTCGCAGCTCTGGAGGGTGGAGGCGTGAGAGCTGTAGGCCTGTCTGGCCTTGATGGTGAACTTGTCAAGGCAGAGAGGAAGAAGCGTCTCGTAATAATCGACGAGCGGGGGCGAAGAATGGCTATTGACGGAGGCTACACTGGCAGAATAGAAAAAGTCAACGCGGATCTGCTTCGACTCCTCATGGAGGCAGGATATCTTGTGGTTGTGTCGCCTGTGGCGATGGGGAGTGAGTATGAGCCCCTGAACGTCGATGGCGACCGAACTGCTGCTAGTATCGCTGGTGCGCTCAAGGCTGACATGCTTGTCCTTCTGACAGATGTTGAGGGTTTGACTCTAGAGGGGAAGCTTGTACCTAGGCTGCGACTGGTTGAGGCCAAGGAGATGCTTCCCAAGATCGGGCCTGGTATGATTACGAAGATTCACGCGGCCATTGAGGCTCTCGAACTTGGAGTGAAGGAAGTGGTCATCGCCTCGGGAATGGGGCCCGCTCCGCTATCCTCAGCCGTGACCCATAGTGCCGGAACAGTGGTAGGAGATGGATGAAAAGGAAGTCATAGCTGTTGAGGAGCAGTTTACGCCCAACATCTACGCGCGGAAGAACCTCGTCATTGAACGAGGAAGCGGTGCACTCGTGTGGGATAAGAGCGGCAAGGAGTACATCGACTGTACGAGTGCCTACGGCGTTGCTATTCTCGGCCACTGCCACCCGAAAATCGTTGAAGCCATCAAGAATCAAGCCGAACTTCTCTGCTCCTGTCATAACTCGATCTATACAGAGGCCCGATCCAATTTCCTCAGAAAACTCATGGCAATAACACCTCAAGGGTTGAAACGAGCAATCCTATCCAATAGCGGTACCGAGTCAGTTGAATCCGCTATCAAGATGGCTCGCAGGTTTACTGGAAAGACTGACATTATTGCCTTTGTTGAAGCGTTCCATGGAAAGACTATGGGTGCCCTCTCAGCGACATGGAATCCTCGATATCGAGTTCCCTTCGAACCCTTAGTGCCTGGTTTCAAGCACGTTCCCTATGGGAGGACAGAAGGCGTGGCAACGGCGATCACTGAGAAGACAGCTGCTGTAATAGTGGAGCCGATTCAAGGGGAGGGGGGCGTTCGGGTCCCCCCCATTACATTCCTCAGCGATCTTCGCGAGCTCTGTGACAAGCGCAATATACTCCTTATCTTTGACGAAGTCCAGACAGGCTTCGGAAGGACTGGAAAACTCTTCGCCTGCGAACATTCAGGGGTCATACCTGACATCCTCTGCTTGGCGAAGTCTCTTGCAGGCGGCCTACCACTCGGAGTGACTGTCGCCCGAGAAGACGTGATCAGCGCCTTGAAGCGTGGAGAACATTCAAGCACGTTTGGAGGCAACCCACTTGTTTGTGCTGCAGCTTCGGCTGCGATTGATGTCATGGTGGGTGAGAATCTTCCAGAGCGGGCAGCTACGCTCGGTAGGCACTTCATGGAGAGACTTGAGGAGATACGCGGGAAGTACAGGATTGTTCGGGAGGTCAGGGGGAAGGGGCTGATGATCGGTGTCGAATGTCGCTTCGACATTTACAATATGCTAGTTGAAACTCAGAGCCGAGGTGCCCTAGCCCTCGACGCAGGCCGAAATATTCTGAGATTTCTCCCCCCTCTAGTGATCACTCAAGAACAACTTGACAAAGTAGCCGATATACTGGATGTGGTTGTTGAGGAAGAAGATGCCAAGCTCCGTCAGCCCCCAAGTCAAACTTCTGCGTAAGATGGTTGAGCTCTACAGCCCTACAGGGCAAGAGAACGAAATAGCTCAACTTCTCAAGGGAGAGATGCGTTCCTTCGGGCTAGAATCCAGAATAGACGAAGCCGGCAACACTATTGGAGAGTATGCAGGCGGCGACTCTACCATTCTCTTATGCGGCCATATGGACACAGTTCCCGGAAGAATACCCGTAAGAATGAACGGAAAAAAGTTGTATGGCAGGGGCGCTGTGGACGCAAAGTCTGCTCTTGCAGCCATGATCTCAGCGGCAAGCCTACTCACTGTCGAGGATTTTCCAGGAAGGCTGATAGTCGTAGGGGCTGTGGACGAAGAGGGTAAAGGAAGAGGGGTCAGAAGTCTAATCGAAAAAGGTATTCGAGCCGACTACGCCGTCTTCGGAGAGCCCAGCGGAGCAGAAAACATCACAATAGCCTACAAGGGTAGTTGCCGCCTCAAGCTTACATGCAGAACGAAAACAGGCCACTCCTCTGCACCATGGCTCTTCCGCAACGCTGTCGATGAAACTCTTAGCTTCTGGAGGCGAATTCAAAGGATCCACTTTCCTGAAGAGAAAACGGAGAGCAGGTTCCACTCTGTCACTTCTGCCCTAACTGAAATACATGGCGGTGGGCCTTCCTCAACCGTACCATCCTTCTGTGAACTTCACGCTGACTTCAGGCTTCCACCCGTGGTCCCCTCTAAGAGATTGTTGGAAGCAGTGTCGCAAGCTGCAGAGGCCTATCGTTTGTCTCGGTCTAATCTTGAATTGAAAGTGGAAGTGGAGGATCTATGCGAACCCTACGAGGCGGACCGTGAATCTGTTCTCGTAAGAGGGTTAGCTTGGGCCATAAGGAACGTCAAAGGCAGGCCTGCAACGCTCCTTCGTAAGACTGGAACAGGAGACATGAACCTCCTGGGAAACGCCCTTCACATTCCTATAGTCTCTTACGGTCCAGGAAACTCCAAGCTAGACCACACAGACGACGAGCGTATCGATTTCGACGAATACCTGGATAGCATCAAGATTCTTCAGAAAGGTTTGGTAAGAACGTTGGAACTCCATGACAAAGCTGTGAGAAAACATTCCGTTAGCGTCGGCGCCGGTCACTAACTAATCGTCGCTCTGATCAATGATATGTTCGTCCAGCTCTGTCCAATGATATCGCGTAGCGACATGACAACGGCGTCGATAGCGTGCGCAAGTCCGCCCGTATACGCCTAGTAAATTAGATGAATTCCTTCTCATTTCAAGCTTGTATGGACAGCTTTGATGTAGAGCGGTCCCACTAGTTCATTGAAGATGTGGCCGAGTTCGAGGGGACCTGTGGAGCGCTTTCTGGTGCGCGTTTTCGTTGCTGAAATTGGTTCCGGAATCAAAAGAGATTCATATTTGCGAGGGCTTGAACTTGCCTGAGAAGACCTCGTGGCGCACAGATCACTATGAGACCGGGCGGCAATAGTGTGCCTTCGATTTCTGAATGTGAATAGATTGTTTTGGGGCGGATGTTCACAGCTGCGCGGCCAGACCGACAGCCTCTGCAGTAACAGTTGTCTCTTGGTATTTCAAAGGCGGGTTGGTTGAGGTATCTTGTTGATGCTGTAGGTTGGGTCTGTCGACGTTTGATCCAGAGTGTGCCTGGACGAAGGCTGCAAGGTTACGTTGGTAATTTCGCGTTCCGCCGCAAAATCGTCACGAATCCGACGACACCAAGAATGATTAGCCCGACATCTGCCCAAACCTGATACACGAATGCTGGATATACTCCCATCAGCGCCCAAACTAGGGGCATAACCGTAACGATTCTGGGAACCTTCCTATCCGCCCATAGCAGCAACCCAAAGGTAAAGATGGTCACCGGACACGGAAAGGTACCGAAAATTGGATAGGCAGGATAGCCGCGTTCGGTCAAGGATCCTATGATCGGATAGATGAGCATTGAGTAGACCACAATCACGGCCCCAAGAATATTGTACGAGTCTCCCGTGAATTTGAAAGATAGAGAAGATCTGATCACGCCGAAGGATAAGAACAATACACCTCCGACGACAAGGATCAGGCCGAATAAGTACCATATATCACCAGCACGAAACATCCAAGCGAAAAACATCACACAGGAGACAATTCCAGACCATAGCCAGAGAAATGCCAAGATGCCAGAGATAGTTCTATTGGAGTACTTGGTCTTCTTCACAGCAAGAACTAGCGCGATTGCCCCCAACAGGTAGGTAACTATCACCATCGGCCACATGACAAGATTGTATGCATAGAAACCACGACGGACCGCTTCGACAACAGACGTTGGATTCACTCCCCCTATGACAACACTACGTCGCCGCTGCTAGTTATACCTTTCCATCGTTAGAGGCAAAGCTAACCCTTGCCTTCTTTCGACACTTATAAAGCTGGCAAGGATGGTTGCGAAGTCGTCTACGAACTCAAGGAGGGAACATGGGCGCGCCCATATGTAATTGGATAATTAGGTGAATCCTGCCGCTTTGAGGCTATCTCTCGCTGTAAAACTCCTCTATTCCATGAGTAATGAGGCGGCCCGAAGGGATTTGAACCTAAACGGGTAAAATGCCATCATTCCAAAAGGTAGCTGGGTACCATATCTCTCAGCCTCGTGGTCTCCTCAAGTCCAAACATGAGATTCATACATTGTACTGCGTTGCCTACATCGCCCTTGATGAGGTTGTCCAAAGCGGAGATCACCCCGACTCTGCCCTGCCCCTCATCTAGGAAGAAGCCTACGTCACAGAAGTTAGAGCCGCGCACGTATTTCACATCAGGTAAACCACCAGGTCCGCCAGTTCTCCTGGCACGTATTCGAACAAACGGCTCGTTCCCGTAAGTAGCCCTATACGCCTTCCAGAGGTCTTTCTCGTCAACCATCTTTGTCGGGTAGACATGGCCGATACATTCGACGCCTCGAACCATCGGAATCGCGAACATCGTAGCCCCCACATTGTTCGCCTTCAAACCTAACTCCTGCCTCACCTCAGCCAGGTGCCTGTGCTCCTTTACAGTGTACGGGCGAGCAACCCCAGACCTTTCAGGATGATGCGACGCCCTTGTGAGTTCGGCGCCCGCTTCAGAGGAGCCGGTCATCACGTCGAATACAATCCTCAGATTTGGAAAGATATCCAGTTTCGTGAAAGGGTAGGCGGCGAGAATCATGGCCGTGGCGTTGCAGCCAGGGCAAGCCACGTACCTTGCCTTCCTTATCTCTTCTCTGTGAAGCTCCGGTAGGCCGTAGACATATTCCTTCAAGAGTGTCGGAACAAGGTGATCTTGTCCGTAATACTCCTTATAGGCAGCCGGTTCTCTGAGGCGGAAGTCTGCACTGGTGTCGATGAGCTTCGTGTCGTAGCCTACAAGATTCTTCGTGATGTTGGCACTGGCTCCGGAAGGAACGCAGATGAATGTTACATCACTGTCTCGAGCTTGTCTAAGGACGCTCTCAGTCGCCTCAGCAAATGCTGGGTCAGACGGCTCGTACAAGGTGAACTTCAGATCCGTAAGACCCAGAAGGTTTGGATGTTCCCGGTGAACGTATTCTCCCGCCAAGTCCGTTCCACGCGTTGTGGCAAACTGGAGTTCCACATATGGATGTCTCACAAGGACTTCAAGGAGGACGGCGCCAGTGTAGCCTGTAGCCCCGATTATGCCTGCTCTTATTTGGTCAGCCACGGACAATCATTCCTTACCCAGAAAGGTAGCAACCTGCTTAAAGTCTTCTAAGAATTCAAGAGCGAACATGTTGAATTGTGTGGGCGATTGTGGTAGCAGAAGGTCTGGTGTGGGGTACTAGCAGCAAGGCGTTTTGTCCAGTTGATTCATTTTTCCTCGACGTTAATCTCGAAGAGAACCGAGCCTGTTCCCGCATTTGGCCCCCAGATGTAGCTGTCTGGGCACTGAATAAACCGGCCAACCTTGGCTCCTTTGTCATGAGCATATAACCTATAGTACATGCTTGCAAAGGCTACAGGGCAAACTACGTCGGATTCTTTCAAGAGAAGGTTCGATCCCTCGATTACGAATCTAGATCCAGGCTTGATCCCTGCATGGCACGTGCCCTTGACCTCCTTGGCCGTAACGACTATTCTCTTCAAGATGCGGTCACTTCTACAAGCTTCCGATACGGTAGGCGGTTGGCATAAAAGCATTGTCTTGTCATTGATGGTTCGAAACTGGGGCTTTGAGAGTTCGAGTCCTATAGGCTCATTCATGACAGCAAGATAGACCACCTGACCCAAGTGTCCATCTTAAATGCGGGTTCTAGTCAGCCGCCGGTAGCTTGAAGGCACCACGAGACAGAAAATCATAAGTTGCCACTCACTACCAGAAGGACTAAGGAGGCTAAGTGTTTGGCTTCCGAAGAGACAAAAGCTCGTAAAGGCAGGTACTTGAAAATGGTTGTGGGGATCGTCCTACTCGCTGTAGTCGCAGGAGGCGGCTATTTTGTCTATCAGACTATGCAGAGTCCACGTATTTCAGTCAAATGGCTGGGCCATTCGTGTTTCATGATCAAGGCTGGTGACAAGATCATCTACACAGATCCCGCTATTCAGTCCCCTCCCAGAATGGAAGACTTCAAGGACAAGGCAGACATAATACTAGTGTCCCACTCCCACTCTGATCACCTCAATGCGACAGCAATAAGCAAGGTTCGGAAAGACGACACGGTGATTATTGCTCCAGCCGACTGCGTTGCAAAGATAGGTGGAACGGTGAAGTCTCTAAAGCCCGGAGAGAAAGCTTCAGTCGGAAGCATCACGGTGGAGGCCGTGGAAGCATACAACATCAAGAGCGAGCGAACGCGCTTTCACCCGAAGGGTTTCGGTGTCGCATACGTTTTGACAATAGGAGACAAGACCATCTATCATGCTGGAGACTCGGATTTCATTCCGGAGATGAAGGATGTGAAGAACATCTACGTTGCGATGGTTCCTACGGGTGGGACGTACACCATGGACAATTCTGAAGCAGCAGAGGCAACGTTGGCAATCAACCCCAAGATTGTCATGTCGATGCATCGCTGGAACACAGACCCAAACGAGTTCAAAAAAGCGGTAGAAGCGAAATCCTCTCAAATCAAGGTCATTCTGCTTCAACCCGGAGACGTATATGAATTAGGATGACCTTCTCCATCTTTTCTGTTGCTTGAACTGCTACAATGATTTATTGAGACAACTTATGCCACTTTTTCATGCAAGCTTCTTCAATGTGTTCTTCCAGTCTGCATGCAATGTCTGAGCGATAGTCCGAAAGTGACGCCTAAGGAACATTTTCAAGCTGAAAACCTAGTATCAACTATTGAAATGAACTACATAGTTGCCGTAGATATTGGCGGAACCAACGTTAGAGCCGCATTGGGCGGCCCCGGAAACAAGATCGTCTCCCGCTTAGTCGAGAGATCGGAGAGACTCTCTGGTCGGGCAGGGATAAGCCAGCAGATAATACGGATGATTCGTTCGCTAGATCCCACAGGCAGAATCAGTTGCATCGGAATAGGGGCCGCCGGTCCTCTGGATCTGAAGGACGGTTCGATCGTCAATTCTCCCAATCTAGGCTTCGATCATATCCCGTTGGCAAAGCCCTTGGAAGAAGAGTTTGGGGTTCCAATCTACTTGGCTAACGACTGTGTTGCCGCCGTCGTCGCTGAGAAAGAGTTGGGTCAAGGCAAGGGATGTGCGAACCTTGTGTATGTTACGATAAGCTCAGGCATAGGGGCTGGAGTATTCGTTGATGACCATCTTCTCCTTGGCAAGGACGGAAATGCTCACGAGGTCGGCCACATAACCATAGATCATTCAGGGAGACTTGTCTGTGGTTGCGGGAAGAGAGGTCACTGGGAAGCCTACTGCGGAGGAGCAAACATCCCAAACTTCGTCAAGTTCAAGCTAGGTTCGAAAGCACGTACTGAGATCGAACGTAGTCTTCTCTATCGGGTTTGTGTAGGTGACTTCGATATGCTCTCTTCAGAGGATCTATTCGAATCAGCTCGAAAGGGGGACACGCTTGCATTGCAGATTGTGAAGGAAATCGGGAGACTGAACGCCATAGGGTTCGCCAACGTAGCAAATACCTACGACCCTGAACTGATCAGTGTTGGCGGTACCGTAGCCCTTGCAAACCCAGACCTAGTTCTCGAACCTGTGAGACAGCTAATAGGTGAATACAGTGTAAACAGGATTCCAGAGATCAGACTGACTGAGCTGGGAGAAGACATCGTGCTCTACGGTGCCTTAGCGCTATCAAGGCAACAGCGGTAGGACATACACGAACGCAAGAAAAAGCGCGAGTGTATGCAAGAACTGATTCTAGAAGCTGAAGATTGACCGACAACACCATGCTACGACACACACAAAAAAAGCTGAAACGAGTACTTGCTGCTTCTTGCCAATGCTATCTACTTGGTTGATGACACGATCCCAACAAACCTACCAAACCAAGACTGAGGTGCGCGTTCAGGATGGCAAGAGTTGGTAGCGCTCACATGTTGTGATTGCTTGACGTGAGCCAACGCCTTATCTACCCGGCTCCTAGCGCCTGATGCGAGGTGATTGGGATGAGTGCAGAAATCAAGATCAACGGCCACATGACTTTCGTGTTCTCCGAGACGTCTAACCCGGGTCCAGTGGCCTTCCTAGATCGACGTGAGTAGTTCAAAGAACGACCCGTGTAGTCATCGTGAGGCGGACGCGAACAAGTTCAAAGATCTGAAGAATGTCTCGGGAACCGTTTGGATCGAAGCCAAGTCTGTAATGTTTTCACAACCGACCCGAGTCTTCCGACGACGCGTCGAAGCCAGCCTCTCCCAATCTCTTCCATTCTTTCCTCTCCAACTTCGACAATCTTCCTAAATGTTCCTTAGTCTCTCCGACTCATTGTCTGAAATCAGCACAGACACATAAGACCCTCGAACATGTGAGAGGAGAGCTTAGATTCTCGAGACGTAGCTTCCTGTGATGAGTCCGTGCGTGTGCTATGGATTGTGCGGCTGGTTAGACTTAACCATCTACATGTTCTATTCGGTACTTTGGAGAGGAGGGAAGCTGCTCCAAAGATCATCTTCACGGACAGCTTAGTGCTTAGCTTGATATGTAAGGCGCAATTACTCGTTGTTTAGGTGTTGAGGTGGCAGATCGCATGCCCATTGTTGATGCTGGTAGCTCTGAGGTTGAAGGTCTGCTGAATGTCGCTAGGCTGATGATGGTGTCCGCTAGAA
>CAZZFQ010000013.1:0-25914 GCA_964653695.1 uncultured Candidatus Bathyarchaeia archaeon
TACAAGACCCTGAAGAACTTCGTGGAACAATACGAGAAGAGAAAGGAACTAGGCAAAGGAACCGACTAGACATCTCTCTCCTTTCTTGTCACCGTCCTTAGGACAGATTGTAGCACATTCGCTAGTCAATGCGTTCAAAACACATAATAGGCAAATGCCTGAATCAGAACTACGAGCGGCTTTGCCTTTCATTCGAGAGATTCTCATCATAACTACGATCGTCCTGGTGATAGGTACGGTGCCTCACCTAGGTGTTCTGCCTGCGTCATCAGCTGCTCAGCCTGTGATTGACACCGATAACCCTGTTTACTCTCACTTGGCTAGGCAGGTACTGGTGAGCGGCTATGGCCTTCAGGCATCTCTCACTTATTTTCTTTGGTTGCGCAAACCTAGAGGGCAAGACGCGTCATACACAGGCGTTTCCTTCGTGGCGACAACAACTGGGGGCGTTCCCTACCCAAATGTAAACATCCTTCTTGACGTACCGCCTGCTCTCGGAACCTATGTACTAACGATCTCGACTTCGTCATCGGTAGATATCGCTGGGGCTGCGTGTCACTTCGGTGTGATCGGCCCCGCTAAGCCCTTGTATCAAAGAAGGGAAACTGCTAGGTTCACTGGGGGAGGAGTGCTTCCTGGGTCTACAATCAGGGTGGACATTCGAAACCCGATAGACGCACTTGTAAGCAATGCAACAGTAATTGTTAACGAGGTGGGCGAGTTTGAGCATACATGGCCAATACCCAACAATGTTCAGGTCGGGTCATGGGCTGTATCCGTTGGCGGAATCGGAACCTACGACAATAGCTTCGAGAGGCATCGAGCAGACGGCCAATTTGGTGTGATCGAAGCTTCTTTGAAGCTATCTATCCATCAGCAACCATCGGCACGATATCAGCGTACAGAGACTGTAAAGACTGCTTTCATGGTCAGGTATCCGGACGAATCGCCTGTAACAACGATCAAGGCCGGCTCCAAACCTGTCTTCATCTCTCGAACGGGCATAGTAACTGAGTCGCTTCCACTTGTTCTTGCTGATACGATGAATGGAATATGGGTGGCTGAACACACTATCGCAAGGAACGAGACTCTGGGGAAGAACTACACATTCTTGGTTTCGCCCGGTTCGTTCGACGACGGATTTGGAAACAAAGCCCCTTCATCTACGTCCGTTTCTTCAGAGTTCGAGGTGGCTCCTGCTCAACTGAGAATATCCGTCTTATCACCGAAGGACACGTATGAGATACTCTTTGATTCGATCGTCCTGAACGTAACTGCCAAGTATCCTGACGGGTCAGACCTTGTTGATGGTAAGATCTCGGCGATCTTCGAAAGTGGGACTTGGAGAGATTCAAAACCGCTGTTATTCCAAGAGAAGTCGCGCTGCTGGGCTCTGACATACTACCTTGCGATCACAGAGATGCCTCGGATTGGAACATGGAAGATGACGCTCTTAGCGGAGGATATCTACGGAAACAAAGGCGTGACTTCAATGGACGTAGGTGTGCGAGTGCTTTGGCTATTCATAGCTACGGCAACATCAGGTGTCCTTACGATAGTCATTGCGAAATGGGTAAGCGAAGAAACAGGTCTTCGAAGACTCCTCAAGAAGAAGGATGTCAAGCAGAAGGCTCCGCAAACTCTTCAAGACTCTGGATAGATACATATTGGCGCGACTGGTCACGCCCATCTCTGAGATAGTTTTTTAGCCACTCTTGGGGAAGGGTTGTTGGTCATTTCCGGAGGACCAAACGTGTTAGATCCAGAAGAGCTTCGAGAGATAAAAGAGAAATCAGGGCGGTGGGAGGAGACTACTCTTAAAAGCTATCTGGAAACCAGGCCGGAGAGAAAGCCTGAATTCACAACCACATCTGGTTTCCAAGTGAGTAGGCTCTATACTCCAGCAGACGTTTCAGATCTGGACTACTCTGAAGATCTTGGTTATCCAGGCCAATTCCCGTACACAAGGGGAATACATCCCACGATGTATCGTGGCCGTCTTTGGACCATGCGAGAGTTCTCTGGATTCGGGACAGCCGAGGAAACTAACCGTCGCTTCAAGTATCTTCTCTCCGAAGGAGAAACTGGCCTCAGCGTTGCGTTCGACTACCCCACGATCACGGGCTACGACTCCGATCATCCTTTTGCTCAGGGTGAGGTCGGTAGATGCGGCGTAGCAGTCTCATCTCTTGCGGATATGGAGACTCTATTTGCAGGAATCCCGTTAGACAAAGTGAGCACGTCAATGACAATCAATGGGCCTGCAGCAATGCTTCTAGCTATGTACATCGCCGTGGGCCAGAAACAGGGAATGGCGCCTGAACTACTATCAGGCACGACTCAAAATGACATGCTCAAAGAGTTCTTCGCGCAGAAACTCTGCATCTTTCCACCGAAACCATCCGTCAAGCTTGTTGTTGACATCATCGAGCACTGTGCAAAGAAGCTTCCCAAGTGGAATCCAATCAGCATCAGTGGGTATCACATAAGAGAGGCCGGGGCCAACGCTGTCCAAGAACTCGCTTTCACTCTTGCTGATGGCTTAGCTTATGTGCAGGCAACTGTGGACAGAGGACTGGATGTCGACGAATTCGCGCCAAGACTTTCGTTCTTTTTTGCGGCGCACAACGACCTGTTCGAGGAGGTTGCGAAGTTTCGGGCGGCGAGAAGGATTTGGGCCCAGTTCATGAAGGAGAGGTTCAAAGCAAGGAATGCCCGATCCATGTGGATGAGGATGCACGTTCAAACATCTGGCTGCACGTTGACTGCTCAACAACCAGTAAACAACACCATTAGAGTAGCAATTCAAGGGCTGGCAGCGGTCTTAGGCGGCACACAATCGCTGCACACGAACTCGTTCGACGAAGCCTTGGCGTTGCCTTCCGAGGAAGCGGTGAGGATCGCTCTTAGAACACAGCAGATCATAGCACATGAGAGTGGTATACCCAACACAGTTGACCCACTAGGAGGATCTTTCTATCTTGAGGCCTTGACAAAGCAAATGGAGGAGGAAGCTCTAAAGTACATTGACCAAATAGAGGCGATGGGAGGAATATTCCAAGCGATTGAGAAAGGATTTCTCCAGAAGGAGATCGTTAATAGCGCCTACAGGTATCAGCAAGATGTAGACAAGAAAGAGAGGATCATAGTCGGCCTGAACGAGTACGCGGGAAACGAAACTAGCAAGATCCCGTTGCTCAGGATAGATCCTCAGCTTGAGGAATTTCAGCTAAGGAAGCTCAGAAGATTGAAAGAGAGCAGGAACCAAGACCTTGTAACGAGAACACTGGAAAAACTTCGACAAGCCTCTGAGAAGGATAATAACGTAATGCCGCACATTCTCGACAGTGTTAAGGCGTACTGCACACTCGGAGAAATCTGCGGGGTCCTTCGTGAAGTGTACGGACAATATCAGGAGCTGGTAATGTTTTGATCGGTGCAAGCTTGAAGCCGCGATCCGTAAGAGTCGAACGAAAGATCAGAGCTCTTGTCGCGAAGCCAGGACTGGACAGCCACGACAGAGGAGCGAAGGTTGTCGCTAGGGCGCTCCGAGATGCAGGAATGGAGGTTGTCTACACTGGCTTAAGGCAAACCCCAGAGCAGATAGTTGAGGCAGCAATGCAGGAGGACGTAGATGTTCTGTGCCTTAGCATCCTCTCCGGCGCCCATATGACCCTCTTCCCGAGAATAATCGATCTTATGAAAGAGAAGGGTTTGGACGATGTCCTCGTGATCGCAGGAGGAGTAATCCCTGAGGAAGACATCTCAAAGCTCAAGGATATGGGAATCGCTGAAATCTTCGGTCCGGGGACTCCGACGCGTGTCACAGTCGACTACGTCAGAAACAACCTGAAAAGGAAATCGTAGGCAACTCGCGAAGTATCCAAACATGACACTTTCACCGAAAGATCTGGCGCAAGGCGTCTTGAAGGGAAACAGAAGGTCTGTCGCTCGACTGATGACAGCAATCGAAAATGAGGATCCTGAATCAAGAGCAGCAATCTCCCAGCTCTATCCTCACACCGGAAACGCGTACATAGTTGGGGTCACGGGCCCGCCTGGCTCAGGGAAGAGCACCCTAATTGGGCAACTCGCAAAGCAGTACAGAAAGCGCAAGAAGAAGGTAGGTATCATAGCTGTAGACCCTTCAAGCCCCTTCACAGGAGGCGCCCTCCTCGGCGATCGGATCAGAATGCAGGAGTTGAGTGCGGATGAAGGCGTCTTTGTCAGAAGCATGGCTACAAGAGGCAACTTGGGAGGGCTGGCAAGATCCACAGCTGATCTTGTGAATGTCCTTGACGCATTTGGCTGTGACATCATCTTCGTGGAAACGGTTGGAGCCGGACAGTCAGAAGTAGATGTAATCAAGCTTGCAGACGCCGTCATGCTTGTCATGGCTCCTGGCCTGGGAGACGACATACAGGCAATAAAGGCCGGAATAATGGAGATCGGCGACATAATAGCTGTGAACAAGGCTGACCGGGAGAACGCGGAAAGAACCATGTTGGAAATAAGAGAGGCAATTGAGCTCGACACTGAGCAGAAGGAATGGATCCCGCCCATAGTCAAGACGATCGCAACATCAAATGAAGGAGTAGAAGAGCTCGTCGAAAAGCTGGATGAACACAGAGTTTTCCACATGAAGGCAGGCCTTGCCCGCACAAGAATCAAAGGAGAGATTCAGCTCCTGGAGGCTCTCAAGGCGAGGCTTGCTGAGACCGTGATGGTAGGTCTAAGAGGCGACCGTGATTATGAGACTATGATTGAGAAGATAGCAAGCAGACAGCTGAACCCATATGAGGCCGCAGCCACGCTTGTTGACAAGATTGTCAGAAAGAATCAAGACTGACGAGTATTCTCCCAACGTTTGTAGGCCGGATAGATAGCGAAGTTTGATTCTCAATCGGAACAAGGGTCAAACGACATGACGAAATTGAGTCTAGACAAAGGGTTCATTCAAGTTTACACAGGAAACGGAAAGGGAAAGACTGGAGCCGCTTTCGGCCTTGCACTCAGAGCGATTGGCCAAGGCTTAAAGGTCTGCATAGTTCAATTTATAAAAGGCGGATTCGACTATGGCGAATCACACATAGCAGGAAAACTTCCTCTTCTAGAGATGGCCGCCTACGGCCGAGGAAAGTTCATCAAAGAGAATCCTACAGTTGAGGATTTCGATGAGGCAAAAAAGGCGTTCAACCACGCAAAGGTAGCTATTCAGAGCGGAAACTTCGACATAGTCATCCTCGACGAAGTAAACGTCGCCATACACCTAGGTCTGTTGTCGGTCAAAGACTTGATTGAGGTTCTCAGAAAAAAGCCTTCGCAAGTTGAGGTGGTCCTTACGGGGAGACATGCCCCAAAGGAGATAGTTGATGTGGCAGATCTGGTAACTGAGATGAGAGAGATCAAACATCCCTATGCGCGGGGAGTCCGAGCTAGAAGAGGAATCGAATACTAGGGACGGACTAAATAGAAAAAACAGTAGCACAGTATAGAACCTTGTCTAGCTCACGTTCATCTAGACAATACTTACCAAGTTTTTGCGGCCAATCCTTCAAATCTTCGAACAAAAGCAATTTACTTCACGCTTCCGACTAGACAAGCATCCTTGCACTTGAGGTGCGAGCATTTGGAAATAGGAGGTGAAAATTTTGAAGAAGAGAGTCAAGATGGAAGATGATCCAATAGGTATCTGGGATCCTCCACATCCGGAGTGGTAAGATCCTCTGTGTGCAAGGGCGGGAGTCCTTCGCTCGCCGCCCGTCTATTTCCCGTACCTGTCTATCAGGTCCAGATAGTAGTCTTCGTCGAACTTCCAGCCTTCGTCCTTTGAGTAGAGATTAACAGGAAGCCACCTTCGAAGACTAGACCACATTCCGACCACATTAAATGAGCAGTTCGCAAGATGTGTTTTTACTAAACGATCGTCAAGCACCATGAAGAGTTGATTTACTTCTCCCGATGGAACCCCGACTTGGGCAAGTATTCCTTCCAAATCGCCTCTGACTGCCGCTCCTCGCCAAGCCGGAAGCCTGTCTAGGAACTTGACCAGGGGTTCGACGAAGACACTATCGCAAGGAATCGTTACCAGTGCGTATTCCTCGGCGCCGGTCTTGAAAGGCTTGGCAATGGGCCTGAAGACTCCGTTACTTAGTAGCCTGTGAATCTTTCTACTGACGTATGCCCCCGAGACTCCAAGTGCTTTTCCAATCTCAGAATATGAGCTTCTGCAATTGTACGTGAGCTTCTCCATTATCTGAAGATCAAGCTTATCAAGACTCGTTCTTTCCGTTCTGTGTCGAAGGATTTGCGCTCGAACCGGATCTTGCTGTTCCTTGAGTGCCTTCGCAAGTCCGGCTCCCCAGCTATCCCAATGCACATGCCAGACTGATTCGTCTGGGTCGTAGTATTCAAAACTCATGTTTGAGAAATCCCTTGTCACGACGAGTGTCATAATCTCTGATGCGAGATCACAATCTCTTAATGCCGACTCAAGCTTATCGACAAAGCCGCTCCTTCCTTCTGGAGTATTCATAACAACGAAGTAATCGATCGGTCCGTATAGGCGATAGATGTCTCTGCAGTACGGAATTCGCCACAGAACTGATGGTAGCCGATCGGTTTTCGATGTCCTCATCAGGAGCAGACACTCTTCCAGCCCTAGCATGTGAACGTTTTCATTTGTGTAGAATCTCAGACATGCTTTCTGAGTTAGCCTTTGCAGAATCTTGGTGGCTGTTGGGATGCTCGTGCCAATATGTCGGGCCATTTCGCTCATAGGCATGTCTGGACTCGCAGCCAATACCTTGAAGAGTGCTATCTCATCGCGGGCAAGACGCACCCTTACCGGGCGCGCAGCAATCGCATCAAGCATCCTTGCATACTCTGGGACTGAGCCTATCTGAAGCGATAGTCGCGCCATTTCGCCCAGCCTAGACCAGGCCTGCTTGTAGAGATCATCGCCTACGAAGCTTTCATAGTAGCTGAAGAATTCGGAAATGCCAGTTACTATGTCTCTCTTGGTTTCCTCTCTCAGGCCATGTCTTGCAAAAAGCCAGAACTCTCTTTCATATTTGTCGTCAAGCAACTTCGTGACGAGGTATTCTGACTGCTCATATAGCCTAGGGACAGAGTCAACGATACGAGGGCTTAACAGGTTGACTGCCTCTCTCGCAATCACTGATCGCCTCAGAGCGTCGAAGAACATCATAGGCGGGGCGACATTCATAGTGGTTGGGTTTGAGTAGTATGTGACCCCCCACCTCTCTGTCCTCTCGTCCTCTGAATACCAAGGATCGAAGAAGGAGACCAATGCAAGATGGTCGTCGAACTTTTCGGAGTTTTCCCATTCAAGGCCGGTCAGAACCTCAACTCTTGACATGAACTCTGAGAGTTCACGTTGGCCCTTTGCCAATTCTTGCCTTAGCTCTTGGTTTGGGTCGAAACTTGACTTCACGAGTCCGGCTGTTTCCCTTAGAACCATGTCCGCAATCCTATCTGAGTCTCTGCTATCGAATAAAGCCTGAATTCTTCCTTTGGAAAGAGAGAGATGGATTGCTTCACTCATCGCTGCCAGCTTTGAGAAGAATTCCTTCCTTGCAGCTTCATTCTTGTATCTGCTGGTCAGGCGTCTCATGACATTTGAGATCGCCTTTGACAAGTAGCACCTAGAATAGTCGGCGCGCGCGCTATAAGTAGACCCCGAACTCTTTCGAATCTGCTTGCCAGATAGCAGTCTGGAGCACTCCCTTTCGGCCAGTACGCCTCTACTCATAAGTGAACGAATCTCTCTCTTCTTGTCTTCTTCAGGATCTGTTCCAATCAGCGACTGTCTCATTCGGAGGCTGAACTCTAGAATTCCTTCCGAATGCTTCGCTTTTCTTTCGTAGAGATTCATCAGTTCTTTGAGGCTTCTCATTCCATGTCCTGGCTCGTAGCTGGAAGCAACTCATACGTCAGTAAGAATCTAGAATGTCATTTCCTTTTGAGTCTATCATACCTTGAGATGGCAATCTCAAGATACCCTAGGCTTCTCCGATTAGCAAGATGGATATTCCGCCAAGCAAGAAGCCGATAATCACTCGCGTACTGAAAGTTTCCTTGAACACAAGTGCGCTAGCTACCGCTGTTGAAACGATCGACAATACCGTGAGAAGGGCGTTGAGCCGGCCAAGTCCCGTCACGGATAGAGGTATCCCAATAAGGATGCGGGAAGCAAAGAGCATGACCAAAGCGACGAATACTGCTGGGTAGAACAGGAACTCGAAGGCCACTGAAGCTGGTTTGAGCATATATCCTCCAAGTACGGCCATCAGGGCTCCAGCCGACAGAAGCGCCATTCCGACAAATGAGATCTTCGATGGCTCTGCTTGAAGCAACCTTTCGAAGGTCAAGGTTCCAAAAGCATTTGTTCCATGCTTGAAAAGTACACTGCCAACCGTTCCGACGATGGTTATGGCCGCTATTGAGATCCAGAATCTAGAATCAATCATCCTTCTCTCCACCAGTCTTTACCAAGCCATCTAGGGGAGGCGAGGGCACATATCTCTTTTCTCAACGTCGGTTCTGCCCTTTTCTGATGGTCAACTTGTCTGGACATCTTGACCTTATTAAGTAAATGACCTTTGGAACGCCCTGAGCTGAGGAAAAAAGGTCCCAGAGCATCCGGCTCGAAATCGAAGCGTCCGTCCTAGATCGAGCCGCGAACCGTGATGGCGGGTACCTACCATAAGGCATTCAAACGCCTTTCTGTTGGTTCCTCCCAGTTTTAGAAGATTCATCAGCGCAGTTTCATGTTGCTAGTAGCGCTCTAACGCCTACCGAAACGCTGACAACTACATCTTGAAGAATGTTCATCAAAGTAACAGAACGCATTTGGTCTATTGTCTGCGATCACAGTTCCAGAGCCATGACCACTTCGTCTAGGTACTGGTCTCCCTTGCGTATGGCCTTGGGCATCCTTCCGACCTCTCTAAAGCCAACCTTCTCATAGACATGTCTAGCGCGCAGGTTCGACTCGTACACGCTCAAGCAGAGAAGCCTTAGCCCAACCTTCCTTGACTCCTCGATAAGGACTCCTATCATCTCAGTTCCGATACCAACATCACGGTAACCGTCCTTAAGTGCAATAGCCAACCCTCCAACATGCCTCCTTCTCCCTGTCCCTATACGAACCTCGGAGTTCGCAACGAGCTTTCCATCAACCTCCCCAACTACACAGATCGCAAAGCCTTTTTCAACGTCAGCAAGTAGTTTTCCAAGCCAATCGGCCTCGGCTTCACGTGTCCTCCGGGCCTCAACCGGTATCTCCGCCCCCTCATCAACAAGTGAATTGATGAACTCCAAGAAATCGTCGAGATCACTCATCATCGGAGCCCGAAATATTACTCTTCGTCTATCCTTCGAATCAAACTCTCCGTAAATCTTCTCCATCACCGATCATCCCTGGGGAGGTACGCCTACAATCTGCCCGCATCTATCTGTTGAAAGATTCTAGGGGGTTGGAGTTGGTCCTATCTCTTCTAGCGGAGGTGTTGTCAGCATCGTCCATCCAATCCACATCAATATCACCAGAACTGCAAGAACCGCCAATGCCACTGGAATGGCTATCGCCAACTCTTGGAGTTGCCTCAGAAAAGCTACACCAAGATATCCGCCGACGAAAATGGAGACATAACCCACCGCAGCTAGGAGAGACACTAGGAAAACAAGCGCCCCGTAGATCTGATCTTTGCTCATGGCCTGTCCTCTCTTGATGAATCGCATTCGGTATAAAATACTACTTGCGAGTGGTTCTAAGAACGGTCAGAGTCTGGTTCGGGCTAAGATTTGTAGACTGGTCTTTGGCTCAGGAGCGATGGCATCTTTAGGTTTGTCTGCGGGTACCCCTTTGTTCGCTCTGCTATCTCTTCGACTAGTTCAGGAAGAGACATAGACTTCTGCTCGCCTGTCTCCCTCTTCCTAACGTTGAGGAGATCCGTTTTCACTTCTCTCTCTCCTATCACGACTATATAGGGGACCCAGCTGACCTCAGCGTCTCTGACACGTTTCGAGATGGATTCTGGTCGATCGTCTAGGTCTACTCTAATGCCAGCAACTTCGATCTTGGACATTATATCGCGTGAGTGCTGCATGAAACCGTCACTTACAGGAATGATTCTTGCTTGTACTGGCGTAAGCCAAAGTGGCAGACATGGAACCTTGCCCTCCTTCTCAAGCTTAACCGCCGTGTCTAGAACTGTGAAGATGTAACGTTCGACTGTCCCGATTAGCGCGCTGTGTATTATTGGCGGATGCTCCTTGTTTCCATCAGGGTCCGTGTAAGCTATTCCGAATCTCTTGGCGTTCCCGACATCTATCTGGAATGTTGCTATCTCTCTTGGTCGTCTGAGATCATCGATTATTGTGTACTCGACATTGATGACCCAATAGTAGATTCCTTCAGGAACAAAGCTGAGGAGTACAGGTTTCCCCTCGACTGCCACGAGCTCGTTGAAGAAATCCTTGTTCTGCTCATAGAAGCTCTTGGTTGTATTGTAGATCGACACGTAGTCTCTTCCCAGCTTCCCTATCTCTTCATAGATCTTTCTGTGGAGCTTCATCGCGGCGATCTTGGCGTCTTCGACGTTTCGGCAGAATACATGCAGGTCTGGCATGTGCAGTTTCCTGACTCTGAAACAAAGCAGGAGCTCTCCACTCTGTTCCAGCCTGTAGCTATCGGCCACCTCGAACGTTCCGAAAGGTATCTGCCGGTAGCTGATCGCCCAGTCCTTGAGCATCGCAAATTGCTGATGGCAGGCCGCGTACCTAAGCACATAGCTTTTCTCATCTATGTTGACCTGATAGAGTCTGCCTCCAAAAAGCTCCGCATGTTCCTTCACGGGTTTGACTGAAAGGTCGAACATGTTCGTGCCTCGGACCTCAAAGACCGGTATGCCTAGTGACTTCGCCACCGTCCAAGAGTAGTTAGCGACGAGTTCGAACATGAGGCTCGCTTCAGGGCCATACCTCATGTGTCCGACATCTGAGTATGGTTCCCATTCGAACCCGAACTTCCTGCAATAATCTAGGAATCGCGGTTCTCCTCCAACCAGCCCGGTCTTGAAGGCTTCCTTTTCGACAAGCATCCTGAAGTCACCTTCGTCAGGTTTGAAAGGGTAAACCTTGGGATCATAGATTCGGCCTTGCATGTCGAGCACGGCGTATTCTACCTCAACATGAGATTCTTTGGGGCGCTCCTCTTCGGATGTGACGGTTCGGGAGAGCTCTGAGAGTGGGTGCCCCTTGCATGATATCTCGAAGCTCTTGTACCATCCGAAGGGGCTCTTCGTGGTTTGGTATCCGCTATGCAATAGCTCCGCCTGGATATTCGTGAGGATCGCGATGGCTGTGTCTCTTGACGCCAAACTACTCGATAAATGCGCGTAAGGGTAGATTACGATCCTCTTTGCCTTCACCCACTTAGCGACTTCTTGGATTGATCCAGCCGCGTTCCTCGCAACCTTCTCCGGGTTCTTCTCGTCCGCTTTCTCCACCGTGCAGAACGAAACCAGCACATCTTCTGTCATCCCCTTTCTTTCAGATTCAACGACCTGTTCTGGTTCCTCAATCGCTCTTTCAAGCACTTCATACTCGAAGTGATCCGCATGTATCAGAAGCATTCTCAATTCTCTGACGCCACCTGGGCCTAAGGATTCCAACGCCACTTCTGCAGTCTGCGGTCTTTCCTGAGATGTTTCTTCAGCTCCTTGTAGTGCTTCTTGCAGAGATAGGCTCTTCTTGTTTCCACTGTCTTCAGTTTCGCCTCCGAAGCCATCTCGGCGGAGATCGACCGTATAGCCGCTTCAGTACAGCCTTCTACACTGCACATGACTCCCTTGTCTATCTTGCCCATCTTGAAATCAAGCCTGCTACTGGCCGTACAGTCAATCTCGTATATGATGCCATAGCAGTTTAAAGGCATACTGAGGTATCGTAGTCTAGGGAAAGCTAGTGCTCACCAAACTAAAGGAACAATCAAGGAGATTCTTTGACTTTCACGCGAGACAGCTGCACGCTTTGGGCTTCAGCCCTACATCTACAAGCATCTTAGGTATGCTTCTTGCCATCGGGTCCTCGGCCTGCTACTATCTTTCACCAGGTAATAGCTCACTGTCGTTGCTGGCTGCCGCTCTTCTCCTTTCTTCTGGGTTCTTCGATGCTTCAGATGGAGCAATTGCTCGACTTTATGGCCAAGTCACAAGATTCGGCGGCTTCTGCGATTCCCTGATTGACAAGGTTGGCGAGATGCTTGTGCTCTCAGCGATTGTTCTCGCAGGCTTATGCTCAACCTTCTGGGGTCTCTGGGCCATCTCGAGTTCAATCCTCGTAAGCTACGCGAGGGCTAGGGGGGAGAGCGAAGGAGCCGACATGAAAGTTGGGATTGCAGAGAGGCCTGAGAGATTGCTTATTCTTGTCGCCGCGACTCTAGCTGGTTTCATCGAGGCAGGGATCATAGCAATATCCGCCGTGGCGTCAATCACTGTTCTGCAGAGAGTCCATCATGCGTATAGGGAGTTGACCTAGGCAAGCGACCTTCTCCGAAGTCATCTGTCGCTGTTGAGATCATAAGCTTCAGAGGGTCACCTTATCCAATGTGTATTGCTGTCTCTTGGAGCCTTCTAAAAGTCTTCAAGCACTTTGCGTGGGTCTAGTAGGGGAACCGCCTTTCTTCTCTCGCCCGGACCTTCGAGACCCCGAAGTGAACGGCACAGGACACACAATAGTACTTGAATACTTGCCGCCTTGCAATGTAGGTGCCTTTGGCCCTGAGTTCGCGTGCTAAAGTGGGCTCAACCAATGAGACCCAGTGAGTCGATCTCTTTGCTTTGTCTCTAGGAACCTGCATCCCGCAGTTGCTGCACTGGACCAGTTCGGACCTTCCTTTTCCGCCCTTGCTTCGCCCCCTGGACTTCCTTTTCTTTCCCATCTCTGTACCTTCTTCTTGGTCTAATCCTAAACGACCGCCTATTATGGCTTTATCCCAAGATAGATATGCTGCAAAAACGAAGCCAGAAGAAGTGAACGACTGTGGAATCGGCGATATTCTTCCAACTCTTCACCCCGATCACGAAAGATCACATTTCTTCTGTGCCAAAAGGAGCCTTGATTTCCCACACTTTTTTAGCATCCTACTGCCTAGTCATCGGCCAATCGCCACCGTTTCGTCAAATCAATGTGAAATAGCATGTTGGACTTTGTTACTGTAGGCCATATCACTCTTGACCGCATTAGAAGAGGCCGGCAAGAGAGACCCATTTGGATTCCTGGTGGACCGGCAGTTCACGCATCGCTGATAGCAGCCTCACTGGGTGCAAAGACATATGCCCTATCTAAGGTTGGAACAGACTTCGGAAGAAGCCGAATGAAATGGCTTGTTCAGATGGGAGTTGACACCAGACTCCTGAAGGTGAGCCGCACCCCGACTACGAAATTCGAAATCAGATACCGGGGGGAGAGACGATCGCTAAGGCTGCTTAGTAAATGCGAAAACATCAACCAGTTTGACCTGCCGCAAGGCCTCCGAATTCGAAGTCTACACATGGGGCCAGTCATAGATGAGATCCCAGAGGCAGCTGCAAAGTCACTTGCGAGTCGATCCATGGTGACATCTCTTGACCCGCAAGGGTATCTTAGGAGAGTAGCTCGAAGCGGCCAAGTGGTGGCGAGGTCCTGGCTCGATAAGGCGCTTCTAAGAAGAATAGATGTCCTAAGGGGATCCTCTGACGAGTTGAGAATGATGGTGGGGAGGATCAGTTCTAAGGATGCTCTGAGGAGACTGAAGCGTCTTGGACCATCGGTCTGTATCCTCACAAGAAGCAGTGATGGGTCTGATCTCCTACACGACCGGGGGATTTTTCGCATACCTGCCTTCAAACCTGAAACTGTTGTTGACCCCACCGGCGCAGGAGACGCATTCAGCGGCGCCTTTCTCACAGAATATGTTCGGTCCAAGGACCCAATATGGTCCTCTTGTGTCGGCGCCGCAGCCGCCTCTATCAAGGTGGAAACGTCAGGGCCATGTTTCATTCGAGATCGAAGCAAGGTTATTGAAAGAGCCAACATAATTCTTTCAGGCGTGCGGAGGGTAGAATAGCGCCCTCAGTACGCCCTGGCGAAATACACAACGTCTCTTGCATCTTTTCCGCACAAGATGCAGTTGCCGAAGATCTCTTCTCTCTTGAGAGGAACAGTTCTGATAGTGGCACCGGTGTCCTGCTTGATCTTTGCTTCGCATTCAGGTCGGCCGCACCAACTGGCTCTCACGAACCCGCCTACGTTCTCTAGGATTTGCTTGAACTCTTCATATGATTCGGTGGTTTTGATAGTCCGCTCTAGTTGCTGCTTGGCCTTCGCGTACAGGTTGGCTTGAACGGACTCCAGTATCTTCATGATCTCTTGGGGCAGGTTGGCAATCATGACCTCATGCTTCTGTCCTGTGTCTCTTCTTGAGATGACTACTTTGCCTGATGCGATATCTCTGGGGCCTATCTCAATCCTTGTTGGAACGCCTTTCATTTCCCACTCATTGAATTTCCAACCGGGGGTATACTCTGTCCTGTCATCTAAGTGCGTCGAGATTCCATTCTCTCGCAGAAGCTCAGCTAATTCCTTCGCTTTGCCGAGTACTTTGTCTCGATCTTCGTTCTTGTAGAATATCGGCACGATGACTGTTTGGATAGGCGCTATTCGGGGAGGAAGTACAAGGCCTCTGTCGTCGCCGTGTACCATGATGACTGCCCCTATCATTCGGGTGGTCACGCCCCAGCTTGTCTGCCAGACGTAATGGTCTTTTTCGTCTTTTCCGAGGTACTTGATCTCGAAAGGCTTGGAGAAGTTCTGACCGAGGAAATGCGATGTGCCCATCTGTAAGGCCTTGCCGTCTGGCATCATCGCCTCCATAGTCAAAGTGTAATTTGCTCCGACGAATTTCTCTGCCTCAGTCTTTGTGCCCAACAGTACCGGAACCGCCAGTTGTTCTTCTATGAGCTGTCTGTATGTCTCCAAGATGTCATGGACTTCCTTTTCGGCTTCTTCAGCTGTTGCGTGAGCCGTGTGGCCCTCCTGCCAAAGGAATTCAGATGTTCGCAGGAAAGGTTTCGTCGCCGTTATCTCGGCCCTAAACACAGAATTCCAGAGATTTATGAGGACCGGGAGATCTCTCCAACTCTTTATCCATCGCGAGTACGAGTCGCAGACAATTGTCTCCGAGGTTGGCCTCATCGCCAATCTTTCGCCAAGCTCAGAGTCCCCGGTATGGGTAACCCAAAAAACCTCTGGGACAAACCCTGAAAAGTGTTCAGCCTCCTTCCTGAGGTAGCTTTCGGGAATCAAAGCTGGGAAGTAGGCGTTCTTATGCCCAGTAGCCTTCAACTTATCGTCTAAGAACCGCTTGATGTTCTCCCAGATCTCATACGAAGAGGGCATGAAAACTATGAACCCTTTCATTCCAGCATAGTCGCAGAGTCCCGCTTTCGTGATGACCTGCGTGAACCATTCCGAGAAATCTTCACTCTTCTTTACAGTTATCCCTCTTTCCACTGCCAATGCAAGAACTCCTCCTGAGAATAGTGGTCGAAGACGTACCGTTCCGTTCGGTCAATCATTCTGTTCAGCTGGAACAGATTCACCTATCACTTCAACCACTTGGCGACAGATAGTCCTACAATGCCTTAAAAAGGTATTCCATAGCTGTCAAAGATTCAAGGGCAGAGATCATCTGTATACCCAGTCTGAGAGGCGAGGCACTTGCTTGTAGCGCATCTGGCGTTGATGTTCATCGCAAAGTCCTTGTTTCCAAGTGTTGATCTCTTCTTCTCGTTAGTTGGCGCGTCTATCTCGAGTCTTGACGCGCTCCTGCCTATCCTTCGACTCAAGGACGAGGACTACCACTGTGGAGGTGTATTCCATTCAGTCTGGCTGCCTCTTGCCGGTGCACTGGCCTTACTCACCATGAATGTCGCTTGGTCTGCTTCATTCCTGACCGGCGGCTTGGTTCATCTCTTCACAGACTCCACTGACGTAAGGGGCCGTCCTTGGCTATACCCCCTGAACAAGAGAACTATAGGTATCGCCATCTTTCCTTATGATTTCAAAGACTACGTTTCTAATCCGCTCTCTGTTGCGATCGAAGTTGCTTCATTTCTCTTTATTATCGCATACGTCAATGTATTTGGCATAGATCTGCTCTCTTCTCTCTGGTTCGCTCTTCTCCTTCCATTGTTCGGCGCATTCGCAATGCACCAATGGAGGCGAACGAAGGCTCGATCCGATGGAATCGACTGACGACTAGTTGCGCTGTAAGTGTGTTGCTTCGTTTGTGTCGAGAGGTCTTTTATGACTAAGGGCTCGCCGTAGGTTGTAAGTGGCTTCGGATGGCTGAGTTCAACGCTAGGAATTTTGTTGAGAGTCAAGCTCAGGAACTCAGAAAAAAGGTAGGAAGCGAGAGAGTCCTCGCAGCAGTTTCCGGAGGAGTCGACAGCACCACTGCAGCAACTCTTGTCCAAAATGCGATCGGACCAAACGTCTTCTCTGTATTCATCGATACAGGTTTTATGCGTACTAATGAACCTGAGAGCATCGTTGGGACGTTGCTATCCCTCCCAGTTCCTCTCGATGTTGAGGTAATAGACGCTCGAAGGAGATTCCTGAAACGAATGAGAGGGATCTCCGATGCCGAGAGGAAGCGGAGGATCTTCAGAGCAACATTCTACGAAACTCTGTCTGAGGAGGCGAAGAGAAAACGGTGCAGCTTTCTTGTACAAGGAACCATAGCACCCGATTGGATAGAGACCCGCGGAGGCATCAAGACGCAGCATAATGTTCTATCACAGGTTGGAATAGACCCTGAGAGGAAGTATGGTTTCAAAATCCTCGAGCCGCTTGTGGACCTGTACAAGTTTCAGGTAAGGGAAGTTGCTAGGGCCATCGGAATTCGCGAAGAACTGTTCCAAAGACAGCCTTTCCCTGGACCAGGCCTGTCCGTGAGAGCAGTAGGAGCTGTAGACGAGAGAAAGCTTGAGACGTTGAAGAAGGCCGATCTAATCGTCAGAAGACATCTCGACTCAAAGGGCTGTGACCAATATTTCGCGGCGATCTTAGATGGAAGATTCCGAAAGGACGGTGAGTGTAGGGGGGCCGCAATGAAACTGAAAGAGCTTCTCTGTTCTCACACGTGCAAATTGGACACTAGGTTCCTCGTGAACAAGGCGACAGGCATGCTGGCGGGGGTCAGAAAGTACGGCAAGATTCTCTCCATTTCTCTAGCCAGCGGAAGTGAGCTTGTGATTCCCTCAATCAAGAAGCTAATTGAGGCGCAAGGTGTTATCATCAATCGGTTGCCGTCAATCAGCCACGTGTTGGTAGAGACTGCGAGATCTCTGAAGAAGGCACCTTATGTGGCTGCAGTAAGAGCTGTTCAAACAAGAGACTTCATGACAGCAGATGTCAGCGATCTGGATCCGAGTCTCCTTACTGAACTCTCGCAGGACATCCTCAAAGAATGCCGTGAGGTTTCACGCGTATACTATGACGTGACTCCGAAGCCGCCTGCAACCATAGAGTTTGAGTAGGTGCTCGATTCATGGAACGAAGATTCGGTGAGAAGCTGAAAGATGCAAGTTTCGCAGTAACGTTTCGCGATGTCATATTGGTCCCCAATTGGGTAGAAGTTGAACCGAGAGAGATAGAGCTTACTAGCCGTGTGACTTTGAATCACAGGCTGAATCTGCCATTCGTCTCCTCGCCAATGGATACCGTGACCGAAGCCGAGATGGCAATTGCACTTGCCAGACTTGGAGGCCTGGGAATACTTCACAGAAACTGCTCAGTTGACGACCAGGTGAAGATGGCTGCGCAAGTGAAACGCGCGGAATCCTTGGTCATTCGAGACGTGATCACCCTCACCCCAAACCGGACAATAGGAGAAGCCATCGATCTAATGCAGAAACATCAGATATCAGGTCTGCCCGTAATCGAGGAAGGAAAGCTTGTGGGCCTCCTCACTGGAAGGGATGTCAGGTTTGCCGATCGAACTCTGAAAGTCCAAGAGGTAATGACTAAGAAGATTATCACGGCTAGAGAAGGCACGACTCTTGAAGAGGCAAAAGAAGTCCTCCATGCGAACAGGATAGAGAAGCTGCCTATCGTAGACGAGAGAGGTACCCTGAAAGGGTTAATCACCTTCAAAGACATAATGCTCAGAGGAAGATTCCCCAACGCTGCAAGAGATGAAGAGGGAAAGCTGCTCTGTGGGGCAGCTACTTCTCCCTTCGACCTTGAGAGGGCAAAGAGACTTAGCCAGCACGTCGACGTGATAGTTGTAGATGTTTCTCATTTCCACAACGCGAATGTTTTCAGATCCACGAAGCAGATCCTCGACAACGTAGAGGCTGATGTCGTGGTCGGAAATATCGGAACGGGCAAGGCAGCTGAGGACGTTCTTACTCGACTGGAGGATGCCGCGGGGATGAGAGTTGGCATCGGATCAGGATCGATATGTACAACATCAGAAGTTGCGAAAGCAGGATCTCCGACACTATTTGCCACAGCACAGGTCGCCGACAAACTAAAAGAGTATGGTAGTCAGATTCCGATAATCGCAGACGGAGGCATAAGGAGCCCAGGTGACATCGCAGTTGCACTCGCAGCTGGCGCCTCGGCCGTCATGATGGGGAACCTCTTTGCTCGCTGCAAGGAGGCTCCAGGCAATCTGGTGGCCATTGGCGGAAGGTACTACAAGCAGTACAGAGGCATGGGAAGCCCTTCAGCAATGGCCAAGCGCTACTCTATGGATCGATACAGCATGCCAGCCAAGGGGATCTCAGAGGGCGTTGAAGGCTGGGTCCCATACAAGGGAGACCTGAGCACAGTGGTGCAAGAGCTTGCCGACGGGTTGAAAGCATCCATGGGATACGCTGGCGCAAGAAGCATACCTGAACTATGGGAGAAAGCGGAGTTCGCAGTGATGAGCGCTGCCGGAGTAGAAGAGGCTAAACCTCACGACATATTGCTGCCAGGCTAAGTCAGCTTCACGACATAGGATCTTCATCTAAAATGCCAGGCCTAGCGCAGAACCTGTTCCTTGGTGCTCGTCTCGGTGATCAGGATTTCTCTCTTGGCAAGTTCTTGGAAGAACTGTAGGAACGGGATGTGCTTCTCCGGAGACAGTACTCCTTTCTCACATATTCGCTTGGAACCCACCATTTGGGATACAATAGAACAAGTGTAACCCGTGGTACGCGCCATGGCCGAGACTCCAGTCGTCGTATCAAAGAGATCGATAAGATCGAATACCAGTCTTGTCCTTTCACCCTTTCTCTCTCCGACAAATTCCACCTTGAGGACAACAAGGTCCCTCTCACCTTTCCCATATTGTAGCTGGGGCGCCATATGCTTGACCATGAACTGGCGAGGAGTCACGTAAATCCCGTCAGCAATCTTAAGAGGCTCATCGCTCAGTAGCTTCATCCTAACAAGCTTGCTCCACAGTTCGCTGTGACCAGGCCATCGAACAGTCCACTTCGTCATCTCCACCACGTGCCTCAGTCCGAGTGTCTCCTTACATACGGTTGCATCCCCGTTCAGGAAGCACTCAGCTTCACCCACAGGTTCTGGGAATCGCATCGTCTTTACATGTTCTTCAAAGATGTTACGGACCTCAACTACTCGGCCTTCTCTAAGGATCTTTGCGTTCCGCGTATAGGAATCTAAGACGCCTTCCCAAGTCCATGAGATCTTGTACCTCAACGGCTCCTCAGCGAATTGTTTCTGCGGGATTCCGCCGCAATAAGAATGGATCTCGTAAACCTTGTCCAGTCTCGAACAACCATACCCGTATAGGACAAGGTCTATGCCTGGATCGAAACCGCAACCAGGAAGAATGGCGACTCCAGCCTGTCTTGCTGCCCTGTCGAGTTTGACGATCGCTCCTGGATAGGAGACGTCGACCATACTAACCTGGGCCTCTACAGCCGCCTCAGCAACAGGGAAGTTGAGTTTTGCAGGAAGGAGGCATGCAACTACGTCGAAGCCCTTCTTCATGATCGTGACAAGGTCCTTATGATTTTCTGCGTCGACTTGCTCAGCTTTGACCTTTGGGCTTCTCAAATTGGCGATAATCGCTTGAGTCTTGCAGATATCTGCATCAGCAACAGCAATCTCACTTACCTGATCGCATTTGGCCATGTCTCTTATGGCGGCAGATCCTTGCATTCCAGCTCCCAGCACCAATATTCTCAATGAAGCCACCATGCCCTGCCCGATTCACAGCTAATGCTCTATTTATCTCTCTTCAACAAGGGATTATGGCTCATTAAGAGCTGATTGGTAGTGACAAGGTTAACAGGCGGCCAGGCTGTCGTGCGTTGTCTCGAAGACAGAGGCGTTGAGATCGTTTTCGGCATGCCAGGAATCAATATTCTGCATATCTACGATGCGCTCCTTGACAGTTCGATCCGCCATATCGTTGTCAGACATGAACAGTCAGCTGCTTTCATGGCAGATGGCTACGCCCGCGCTACCGGGAAGCTAGGCGTCTGTCTCACAACCGCCGGACCTGGACTTACAAATGCAGTTACAGGGCTCGCAGCTGCCTACTCGGACTCGATCCCGGTCCTTACACTAGCCGGAGAGATTTCGTCGACATTAATCGGAAAGGAGAAAGGGGCACTTCACGAGATCGACCAGACGTCGATCGCACGACCTATCACGAAAGAGGCGAACTGTGTCTTCGACTCCGCGAAAATTCCGAATGTGATCCAACAAGCCTTGGAGGATTTGGAGAGCGGTAGGCCTAGACCTATCTATGTCGGGCTACCTGAAGACCTTCTCGAAGTCGCAGAGAATCTCCAACTTCGTCAGGGAGAGGTCCGTGTTAAGAAGGCGCCTAGAGCGGACAGCAAATCGGTTGAAGCCGCAGCAAACCTTCTCTCTCAGTCTCGCCACCCTGTGATTCTTGCTGGCGGCGGTGTGACGAGAGCCGAAGCATCTTCTGAGCTTATCCAGATCGCGGAGCTTCTCTCTGCCCCTGTTGTGACCACAGTGAATGGAGCAGGCTCGATTCCCGTTGATCATCCTCTGTTTCTGGGACGGTCGAGAATGACCGGGGTTGTGGACCAGGTATTCCGGAGGGCTGACGCAATGCTAGCAATCGGCACTAGGCTCTCATCGATGTCGATGAGCCATTGGACTTTGAAGGTTCCTAGGAACCTGATCCATGTCGATATCGACTCAGAAGTGATCGGAAGGAACTACCCTGCCAAGGTCAGCATCCGAGGGGACGCCAAATTAGTCCTTCAGCAGATCACCCACAGAGTCCGTTCTATGCCTCGACCCGACAGATCAGATTGGATGAAAACGGCGCAAAAACTCAAAGATTCCGGATGGAGAGAACTGGAGGCTTCTCATCCAACAGAGGTTGGGACTGTGACAAGTATTAGGAGAGCTCTCAAACGGGACGCTATCGTTGCAGCAGACACAACAATTCTGTCCTACTGGATGCAGAGGACTTTCCCGGTATACGAGCCACGCACCTTTCTGTATCCATCTGGATACGTGGCAATGGGCTACGCTCTGCCCGCTGCGATAGCGTCGAAAATAGCATTTCCAGGCAGACAGGTCATAGCTGTATGCGGAGACGGGGGCTTTATGGTCACATGCCAAGAACTCATGACCGCGGTGGAGAACAAGGTATGCGTGCCAATCGTTCTTCACAACAACGGAGGATTCGGAATCTTAAGGCACTTTCAGGAAGAACACTTCAAGCAGAGGTACATTGGTGTAGATCTCAAGAACCCTGACTTCATTCGACTGGCTGAATCCTTTGGCGCCGAAGGTGTGACAGTGAAATCGTTGGATCAAATGGAACCCAGCCTAAGAGAAGCTCTCCAGGCTAGCGGGCCAACGGTAATCGAGGTCCAAATGCCCTTGGCTCCTCCAAGCTAAGGTTGGTATGCCACGAAAATCGGCCTCAACAGTCGATGTTCACGACTTTCATCTTAGTCTACCATCAATCCCTTGGTGATTAGGGCTGGCTTGCACTCTTGCGAGACCATTCAAGATATTGCTGAAGCCCCTTCTTGAGAGATATTGTTGGCCAATAGCCTAGAACTTGTCGAGCGAGACTTATGCTTGCTAAGCTATGTCTCACTTCGCCTTCACGGGCTAACCTGTGGATCGGTTTTATGTGGGTTCTGTGTGTTAAATGGATGAGTAGTCTGGCAAGATCGCTTATGGTGGTTGCTCTCCCGCTTCCAACATTGATGGCTTTGCCGACAGCCTTCTTTCTCTCAAGTGAGAGTAGGCAGGCTTTGAGAGCGTCCTTGACATTAACAAAATCCCGCGACTGCTTTCCATCGCCGAAGATGATTGGAGGTTGGTTCCGAAGCAATCTCTGTACGAATCTGGCAACAACTCCGGCATAAGGACCCAGGTTTTGCCGAGGCCCATAGATGTTGAAGAACCTTAGACAGACGACTGGCACCCCGTAGGTCCGATGAAAGGCGAGGCAGTAGTTCTCAGCCGCGAGCTTCGACGCTGCGTATGGAGAGAGCGGTTCCAGAGTATGGTCTTCGCATGTCTTCTCTCTTCCAGCGTCGCCGTAGACGGCGCACGACGATGCGTAGACCATCAGATCGACGTCTTTGTTCCTGCAGGCTTCCAGAAGGTTCAGTGTTCCAAGCACATTGACTTCGTTCGTATGCACTGGATACCGAACGGATTGCTGGACATCTGCGATCGCCGCCAGATGGAAAACTACCTTTGAATGCTTTGTCTCTTCGCGTACTCTCAGAGCGTTGCGCACATCCCCCCTCGCCAGTCTAAAGTTCCTATTTCCAATGTGCTGGCTTACGTTTGCGAGGGCCCCCGTAGACATATTGTCGAGGACTGTGACCGCAAAACCTCTTTCAACCAGCTTGTCCACGAGATGGCTGCCTACGAAACCCGCGCCGCCAGTGACCAGCACTTTGTCTCCGTTTGGCATTCCTGACTATCCCTTCTGCTTCTTCGCGAGTAACGACTCGATAAATCTGAATTGCCTCTCGGCCACCTTTTCGAGGGTAAATGCTTCGGCCTTCAGCCTATTCCTCTCGCCTACAATCTCGATCATCCTTTTGTCACTCATGGCGCTCTCTATGGCTTCTCTAAGCGCCTTTGGGTTGTTCGGGTGAACTAGGATTCCGTTCCAGCCGTCTCTCACTACGTCACGGATGCCTCCAACATTTGAGGCTATTATGAACAATCCGCATGCCATGGCTTCGAGCAAGGCTCTTGGTAAGCCCTCGCTTAACGAGGGAAGTACGAATATCGAAGAAGAGATCAAATGCCTCCAGACATGTTCATGTGGAACCTTGCCGAGAAACTTGACATTGTCCAGTCCAAGGCCCTGGGCTAGCCTTTCAAGGTTAACTCTCTCAGGTCCATCCCCTAAAACCAATAGCTCAACATGAGGAATTGTATGCAGTGCCTCCAACAAGACATCTAAACCCTTCAGTCTAGTCAGCATTGCAACGGTGATCAGTCTTCCTTCGACCCGTTTCACGTCCAAACTCTTGGGCAGATCAGCAAGATCCAGAGGAGACGGGATCACAACCGTATTGATCGCCCCCATCTCCAGGACTGAAGCTTCGAGTTCGTGGCTTACGCATATGATCCCTGAGGCTCTTGAGACTCCCCAGCCGATGATCCTCCTTTTTGCTCCTTTCGCTGCGACCAGTATGTCGCTTCCGATCACTTGTATTGCAGACGGTACACCGAGTAGCCGTGAAGCTACCGTTGAAGAGAACCCATCGGGAAACGCGTATTGGGCGAATATAACGTCTACGCCCCTCAGTATTGACCGGAATATGATCCGCAGTACTAGCAGCGGGACTATGAGAAGTGAACTTCCTTTAGTGAATATCGAGATCGGTTTCCACGACAAGGTCTCAACCTCGCAGAGCTCACGCAGGCCTCTTACTAGAGGATCGAGATGCTCTGGCAAATGACCAACAAAGAGAAGGCGCAAAGTCTTCATACCCCTTCTACGCGCTCGTCTATTTCGTGGAACCTGGCCCTATTGACTTCAAGAGCATATATGGTTCAAAGCACCAATTGATATGTTGGTTCCTCCGGCGATATGAGTCTGTCCTGACACACGGAAGTTCCCGCTATGAGTCATAGACCGTACGGCAACACCTTCGAAAGAACAAGGATCGCGATTCTCTCCAAACATGACCTATCTGCCCCGGGACCAGGGGACAAACTTCACGCACATGACAAGATCATGGCGCTTGCGAAACAGACACATGTCATCCTGTTCACGCCTTATGACTATGCTTCCGGCGACATGCAGTCGCATATGAGGATTATTCAGGTTTCCCCTCCAGGTCTACGCTTTGCCTTGGCATTGACCATGGCATTGTTTGCGCATCGGAAAGATTATGACTGCATCTACAGCCGTGACCCTCTTCTGATAGCTTTTGCAGTACCCGTGAAAGCTTTCGGAAAGCCTATAGTCATTGAGATGAACGGGATTCCGTCCCTTGAGACTGAAATTCGCAGAAGAACTCGTAAGGTTCGGGCACCTAGTCTGACTCCTCTCATCTGTGGCCTAATGCGCATGGCAGAGACCATCGCGATTCGATGCGCAGATTTGGTTTTGCCAGTCACAAAGAAGATGAGGACGACTGTCATAAGGGACTACGGGGCCAACCCGAGAAAGGTAATAGTGGTTCCAAACTCTGTGGATACCGCGGTTTTTAGGCCTCTTGAAGACAAGAGAGAGGAGGTCCGCCGAACACTTGGCATAGGACGAGAGACAGTTGTGTTGTACCTAGGTACCTTCTCTGCTAGATGGAGAAGCTCGGAACAACTCTTCCAAGTTGCCGACAATATTCAACACAAGAGGACAGATATTGTGTTTCTTGTTGTGGGCTCAGGACCCGTGCTCGCAGATATTAGATCGATGATTGAAGGGTATAGAACGTTAGATCGTGTGCTATTCATTGGAGCGGTTGATCATCATCTCGTTCCGTTCTACATTAACGCAGCAGACGTCTACGTATACGATGTGACTGAAGTTGACAACAAGCTTGTTCAGAAGCAGGGACTCTGTCCAACAAAGATCCTTGAGGCGATGGCATGTGGCAAACCAGTGATAGCGGCCAAGGAGTCTGAGCTTGAAACCATGTTGAGCAGGTCCAACGGCGGTTTCTCCGCTTCTTCCTTGGCCGAAATGGAAGTCTTGATAGAGAGGTTCGCTGATTCGGCACAGTTTGCCAAATCAATTGGCGTGAACGGTAGGCGATACGTGGAGTTGAGTCATGACCTTACTCGCTTGGCTGGGTCGACGATAGAACTGATAAGTGAGGTTGTCTTATCCAGAAGAAGCTAGGCTGGGAGAATAGCGTTTGCGAGGTATCGCAGGCATCCTCGGGCACACACGATCCCGGGATGACGCTCTTCATACTGCTGAACCTGAAGTTCTGGTTCGGAAGGTTCATAGACACTTGAAGATCTGCATGATTGTTGTCAATGACACGGTGTACGATTCAAGCGGAAGCCGCTTCTGTGAGTTCAGGTATTCATTTTCCTTCGAACTTGGGCTGGCGTTTCTCTAGAAAAGCGGTCAATCCTTCCTTGAAGTCATGTGTGGTGAAGCATAATCTGAACGCCTTCACCTCCTCAGCGAGGCCCGACTCTAGATCCATCTCTAGTCCTCTGTTGATAGCCTGTTTCGCCAACATGAGCATGATCGGGCTCTTCGACGCCAACTTTTTTGCCAACTCCAGAGCCGTCTCCTGCAACTTCGCTGGCAGAACGACTTTGTTAACCATGCCAACCCGTTCAGCCTCGCTCGCCGTTATCCGGTCGCCAGTAAAGATGAGCTCCTTCGCC
>CAZZFQ010000014.1:0-25737 GCA_964653695.1 uncultured Candidatus Bathyarchaeia archaeon
AGCCAGTAGTCATGTAGAACCCTAGTGAGGAGTAGACGGTCGCGCTAAGCGCGAAGTATGATGCGTTGTACAGCCATGAGTATTGTGGTCCCGTTGGCCCCGTTGCAACACCGATGATTGTGAACACCACGATCATTATGAGTATCCAGATGCTGAACGGCCACTGTCCTGGAGTACGTCGCGAGATGTGTCGTGTGTGAAGGTAGAACAAGTTGACGGCGCCAAAGCCTAGTGCGAACGCCGAGAGTATGATCCCCCAGTTCTGCAGATCCGTGACAATTGGCCCTGTTGTTGTACGGAACCCCAAGAAGTAGTCCGCCATCACCAGCAGGGCTGCAACAAACACTAGCACAATAGGTATCTGCCTTCTGACAAACAGAGACATTGCTCTCACCTACATCTTCAGTAGATCATTGATGATAGGGGTACCGGCCACTGTTGCGAGCACACCTATGAACATCAGGATCCACCCGATGATTTTGCCTATATCTTGGCCCTGTATGCTGCCAGCCTGTATGGGATCCTTGGACAGGTACGCGCCTGCAGCGTAAATCTCTTCGCCTATCAGTAGGTAATCACATACAACGGCGAAGAATGGAATTTGGTATCCTCTGGCCGTTCCAGCCAACTGTATGGCGCCGATTCTGAAGAATGTTTCCGAGAACATCATCGACTCTGCATAGAAGGGGCCGATCATTATGTTTGCGGCTGGCCGCTCTCTTTCGGCGATGCCCTGCACGGCAGTGGCATACGCGAACTGTTCACCTGATAGGTATCTGATCTGCTCTTCGGCGTTGAACGCGTCAGGCTTGCCTGCCCTTACGTATGCTTCTCTCATCAGCTCAGTTGCGATCGGCATCACTTGGGCCTGGTAGACTGAGTAGATGACTTTGACGCCATATTTGGCAGCCAACTCCGAAACATATCCAAGAACAGCCAATCCTGCGACGAGTTGAGGTGCGACGGTACCAGTCAGCTCACCGAGGCCCGTAGTGAAGTGTATAGGCCTATTCATCTCTGCCGCCCTACCTGCCATCTCGGGCAACGCGTCAAGTCCTGCAAGCTTTCGAAACGACGGAAGCTTCTTCTTCGCCATCTCCATGCAACCGATGATAAAGATCCATAGAGCTATCAGCATTCCAAGTGCAAAAATTCTTCCTGCGACTAACATTGATTTCACCTACATTTTCGGGAGGGCCATATCTCGAAACTCGTTATAACGTTTTTCGATAGCCGAGCCCTGAAACATTGACGTCCTACTTTTGAAACAGCAGCACATAACGCTAGGTCAAGAAATCCCTAAGCCGGCCAAGCCAGCCTCTTCGCTCATTCCTTCCAGCTTCCCGCGCTTTCTTCTGGGCCTCCTCTTCCGCTTTCATGAGCTCTTCTATCCTGTGGATCAGGCGTTCCACATTTTCTCGAGATCGAGTTGACTCAGCGAAAAGTCCTGCGTATTCGTACACCTTTACTCCTAGCAAATCAAGAGCCATTAACATGGGGGAGCCAACGACCAGGCCGACCTGAGTCCCTGCGAACGACAGCGGACCAATAGACTGCAAGATCATTACCGCCATCGTACCTAAGCCCGAGCCCACTATCCGCCTCGCTAGCTTCTCGATAATCTCCTTCTCTCTTTCGGGAGACAAGCCAGCAAGGGACTCCAACAACATCCCTATACAACGGTTCTGTCACGTGATTCTTAACCCTATCTGCCAGCGCCGGTTCTGTGAAGCCTCTTCGCAAAGAGTCCGCCCAAGAACCCGCCTGCCACAAAACTCGTCAGATAGATCGCCACTCCCCAGAGAGCCTCGGCCAGTTCGAAGACGATAAGTCGGAAGACCATGTTAGTCATCCAAGCTCCGAACCCAACTCTTATCCCGACATGGATATGCTTCGCGAGCATTCTGCGTGTCAAACCAAAAGCGCCCAAGAACGTAGCCTCAAAGTAGACCAGGGTGGAGAGAAGCGTCAAATTCAACGCAGCCTGACCCGGAAAGTAAAGTGACGCAACGTAATCCCAGAACCACACGATCCCACAGCTGAACAAAGCTGCGCCAAAGTATCTCTCGAAACTTGGTAAAGGCTCTGCCTTTGTCAACCTATCCTCGAACGCCTCCGGTAACTCGCTTGAAATAGTATGGAGTTCGTAAGGATAAATGCCTATGATTCCGCGCTCGGCATTGGTTCAAAATATATGCCATTTCGGTAAGTCACTGTTTGGAGAAAGTCTGAAAACCTGAAGGGAATAGTTACGGTTGGGATTGAAGTGCCGATACGAACAGAGCGCAAAGCAATACATGAGTTTCAAAGTCTCATGAGAGAGATATACTTCCACCGGGACAAAGTCAGAGGAGTAGCTGGCACCCTGCTATGGATGGTCTCCGAAATCGGAGAGCTCACAGGAGCTGTCCTAGAAGGTGACCAGAAGACGATGACGGATGAGGCCGCGGACGTATTCGCTTGGCTATGCAGCGCCTGCAATCTACTTGGGATCGATCTAGAGAAGGCATCATTCGAGAAATATGGTGAAGGCTGCCCCAGATGCTCTCAAATACCTTGTCGATGCCAAGACAACTAATATGCTGTTCACACTTCCCAAGAGAGTTGTAAAGATCAGCACCTTTTAGGAAACTCTTAAGATCTCACTGGAACAGGCCTGCTGACATCACAAGTTAGCAGACTACTGCTAAAGCTTCGGCCATTACTGTTTGCTGGTACAGCCGACCCAAAGAGGCCAATTGGCATCTAGGACTGTAGCTCCTGCTGACCGAACTCAGTCAGCATCCATGTGTACTCTCGTCTGCCACCTGATCGAACGGCTATCTTTTCCTTTCTGAGAAGGTGAAGGTGATGTGTAACGCATGGGTAGCTGAGAGAGGACTGCTTCGAGATCTCAGTTACGGTCTTCGCGCCACCCTCCATCGAAGATATTATCTTCGTTCTGGATGCGAGCCCTGCCTTCACGTTCCTCGTCATGGTCAGGTACGCTTTGCGGTGATACAAGGTCCTCGGCATAGTTCACCACTACATGAACTCGCCCAACACCTTTTGCTTCTTCCGATCCTCCTCGACGAACAGAGATTCTATCTCATCTTCAATGAGTTGAAGCCGTTCCTCGTGATACTTCCCGAGGTCGTATCGCTTTATGACATCCCGCGCAACTTCCACATACTTTTCTATTGTTCCCCTGTGCACTGTAAGGGCCAACTTCCCTCCGCATCTATGGCACACTCCCTTTAACGGAATGCGCCGGTACTTGGTGTTACATTTCAAGCACCTGACTCTCTGGGTTGAAAACGCCTTTAGGTTGCCCGTAACATCACGCATCAGATGCGTCGAGAGCACTCGCCTGGCGACATCCGTAGCTTTCACCGCAACGATAGACTCCGCAAGCTCCAACTGCTCCTGAACCTTTTCAACCATGGTTCCCAATTTCTTGTACAGGCTTTCCAGGTTTCCAATATTCAAATCGCTTACAAGATGCGTAAAGCCGAACCCCCCAAGCGCGGCCCCGCTTTCTAAGCCTCTAACCTCAAACCGCTGTGATACTGTCTCAATAATATCCTGAACCAGTTTCGGATCAGCTTGACGGGACGCCTGTTCAAAAAAATCCAACGGAAAGGTCTCAACGACCTCCATGTTAAACGCCTGTCTTGCAACCTCAGCAGGATTCAATATGACGGTAAGCAAGAGAGGAGCATCCATCAATCCCCCGATCCTGCCTGGCAGATATGACCTTGAGAAGTTAAGCAGAACATCCAAGGCAAGCATTATCGCGTCCTCATCTCCATCACAATCCCTCCTCTTGGCCGCATGCCACAGGGGATGTCCCAAGCACACGTTGGCCTTGGTAAATCCGACTATCCTTCCCACAACACCAACAGATGTATGAGGCGACATTCCAAGTATAAGGTGCCCCAGCAGATCCTCTCTTGTCCTCGCGTTATAGTACGACGGCAAACCGTATAGCTTCTGTAGTAGCTCGTCGACAAATCCCGCTACCTGTACCAGATAGTCTGCGCAACGATCAGGAACTACAATGTCTTGCGGTTGAAGTTCGCATAGCTGATCTCCATCAGCCAGCGATCTTTGTCTGAAATCTACACCATACCCGAGTTCCCTGAGCTTCTCGACCCCACCCCCAATCTCACTGCCCCTGAAATGTGTCAAAGGCGCGTTTGTAGCGTCAAACCTGACAGTGCCGTCCTTGAAGGTTGAGAGACCGAACTTCGCTCTCAAGATTCCTTTCTCAATAGGCTCCGGGGCCCTAGCCTCACTCGTAAGGCCCTTAACACCCTTCACGAGGTCTGGCGTCTGATCGACACCTAGGCGTGTACAGGCGGACTGGAACAACGCTCCAACATCAACTGCCCTCGTCTCATAGCACACTGCATCGGTTTTACATGAGGGGCATTTGTTGTTGGGGGTTGGTCTTCCACATCTGAGGCAAACATACTCTGCGACGGTCTGGCTTCCACACTTCATGCAGGTATTTTGATGCGTCACCTCTCTGCACGAAGGACATCTTCGCTTCGTTATCTCAACTGTGATCAGCTTCTTGGCCCGGGCGGCTTCGACTATGTTACGGCGGGCCCCCCCGTGTAAGCCAACAGGAAAGAGACAATGAACTGGGGGCTTCATCTCTCTTTTCTTCGCCTTCTCAGGTCTGCCCATCCTCGCGCCGATGTACGACCCGACTTTTTTGCACACTCTCAGCCCAGATACTCTGAAAATGTTCTCCAATACTGAGCGTTCAGGATCCAGTGGAACATTCAGATTGTCAAGGCCTAGACAACACTTCAGGATCGATCCGTGACCTTCTGAGACTTCTATGGAGCCATTCCTTACCATGTGCGGAACTCCAAGAGTTTCAAGTATCCCTTTGAGCCTTGGAGTGTTAGACAAGATTCTCACTGCCTTGTCGGCGCCAGGCGACGCTTGAGCACAAGAGAAGGTGTCACGCAAGTAGCTCAGATCGTCAAAAGCAAGCGCTTCCCAGAAATATGTGAAGCGCGGGTGCAAGGGAACCCTGAAGATCCTTGAGATCGCAACAGCCTCTGTGTATGAGGGGATCTCATGGAAAGGATTCGTGAGAATCCCGCTTATCCGCTCACGCGACAATCCAGCCTGAAGAAGTCCGTGTGTATCAACATCGTTCAGGCCGACTTCCTTCTCAAGAAGTTTTGCCCACCATTCCTCAACAAACCCAGAAGGTAGCAGAGGTCTGTTGTTCTCTAGGAATTCACCGAACGCCACGAGTAAGTCGCCTAAGAACAACACAGATTGAATTGACTTTGCTAGCTCAGCCGCCTCTTGTAGGCTCTCCACGCGAACCACTGATCCATCCTTCAACTTCACGATTGGAGGATCGATCGACTCTACCGGGGCCACAACGCCAGCCTTACCAGGCGCCTCTACTCGAAGTTGAGTCCCGGTAGCGACAAAGTCCCTCAGAATTCTCATGGTAGCTGGATGCATGCCAAGCGCTGCAAGCCCCGTATTCCTGCATCGCCCGTATCTAAGCCTGAAGCCTCCTTGAGCATTCGGAAAGCAAAAGATCGGACGCCCTGCGATAACGTCGTCCATAAACATAGAGTTACGCGTTTCTTCTTCCTCAATCGGGGCGCTGCGAATTTCCTTTAGCCAGTCCCACCCACTTATTCCGATCTTCTCGACAATTCTGATCACCTTTTGGCTTCGACCAATAAGCCCGTCGTTAACAACTCTCAGCGCACCGCCCCTAACTCTGTTGGTCTCAATCCGCGGCAGATTCCTGAATGAAACGACCTCCACAGGATCTGTCTCAACTCCCGTCGCCTCTACAGGCAGGCGCATGAACGCGCTCAACAGCTCTGAGTCTGACGCTTTGAATTGGAAACGAGTTAACTCTCGCTCATGCAACCTAACCTCTTCAAGAAACCTTCTCCCTTCGTCCTCCGTTGCCTTGTACCGATCCAGACCCATCATTCTTCGAACATAATCGGACACCACGAGTGTGAGCCCCATCTCGGTGCCGCCAGCAGACCTAATCGGTCCAGCGAAGTACACCGCCAAGTACTTCGATCGATCAGGGTTCGTCTTCACCTTGATCCCTGTGACTCCCTGAATCGGAGCCACAGTCCTCCCTTCGTCCAGAATAGACAGGGCAGTGCGGATTGCGTTTTCTCCGGCTTCCTCTCCGCCAACGCCAAACTTTCCGAGAACTATCTCTTCAGCTATCTTGAATGCGACTTCTTCTCGAGGCATGGTTTCAGTAAGTTCTCGGATACGACTTGCGACCCCTTCTGGCCCGACAGATTTTTCGACCCTTTCTGCTACGTCACTAGTCACTGCCGGTTCTGGTCTGAGAGAAGGATCGATGCCTTTGCTTCGGGCCTGTTCTGCGAGCGTGTATATTTCATCAAATCTGCGCTGAATCTCACGGGTATATGACGAGTCATTCAATGAAGCATCAACTAGGCAGTCTCACTTGAGGCTAGTACCTCTTGACAGAGTTATAATTCTGATTGAGACGCTTTAGGTAGGGGCGTCCTCGCCTTATGAATCCTTATCTGTCGCCGATCTAGTCTCCTCAGTTTGTTCTTCGGATGCTTCACTCGTTTCGAGTTCCGCTTCAGGCGGCTCCTCCTCTTCGACCACCTGACCCGTTTCTTCAGGCTCTCCTTGAACTTCAACCTCGGTCTGCGTTTCTGTGACTGTTTCTGCAGCTGCGTGCTCCGGTTTCAGGCCAGCTGGCTGTCTTACGCCATAAAACCTGTCAGTAAACCTGCAGTAAACATCAACCACTTGATCGGCCGGAGAGGTTTCGAGCTCTTGCTTAAGGCCACACGACGCGCACTGAACAACTGCGTGACGTCCGCCCCTCCCCATTGCCACTTTAACAGCTTCCTCTCCACAACTAGGGCACGAAAAGATCGTCGGTAACTTCTTCTTGACGATCTTTACTACACGCCGCCGTCGACGTCCCATATGATGCGCCTTCAATGATTAGCGCAGTCTTTCTAATCGTTCTATTTCAACCTTCATGATCAATGTTTGGTTTGATCTTTGCTCAGATATTGTATGGTAGACGAAAGTCATGACCTACTGATCTGTATCCCAGCTTAACACAGAGTGGCGGCCTCCGCTTGTGCTCGGACCCCAGCCACCGAGCCTCAATTCGTTTCACAGCCTGCGTGGATAGACCAAGCTCTCGAGCAATCTCCTCTACCGTCATGAAGTGTTCCAAGCCATACAGAGCCAGATCCAATTGGTCATAGTCCAGGCCAAGCTCGTCCTTCGCCGTTTGTCCAGGCCAAAGGTTAGGAGTCGATGGTTTTTCAGCCAGCCTCGCCGGAAGGCCAAGATGGACGGCCAGCTGGCGAACCTGAGTCTTGTACAAGTCGGCGAGCGGAAAGATGTCCCCGCCGTAGTCACCCCATTTGGTGAAATATCCCAGCATTACCTCGCTCTTGTCCGATGAGCCAACAACCAGCCGCCCTGTTCTATTGGCGTAGTAATACAGTACAATCATCCTCATGCGCGCCTTGGCATTCCCGTTAGCTAGACGGTCACTGAGATCAAAGCTAGGAACACCATCAAAGACTGCTTTTACCATTTGCGAGATATCAACGGTCTCCAAATCTATTCCGAACTTCTTGGCAACAAGCTCTGCATCTCGAATATCTTCATCATTCCGTGTCTCGGCTTCGGGCATATTCAACCCGAGAACTCTTGCGCCACCTATGGCTTTGGCGCAGATAGCTGCCCCTGTTGCGCTGTCGATTCCTCCACTGATTCCGAGAACGATGCCAGAGGCTCCCACTTCAGTAACGTAATGCCTTACGAAGCTTGTAATGTTGCCATCCGTTTGAAGTACATCTATTCTCAAAACCTCGGGCGATAGCTTCACTGTTGTTCCCTGCAAATGGCTTTTCGTCGCCATTCATAAACATGAGTCATACTGAATAAGACATTTAAGCGGAAGACAGCTTTCGCAGGCTTGGGGGAACGAAGGAAAAGATGGCCAAGATCTCTGTTGCCCTCGCGCAATTCTCGCCAAAGCAATGTGATAAGAATCACAACATCAAGACCATGGAAGAGTGGGTTGAGAAAGCACGACATCGTAAGGCAGACATGGTGATCTTCCCTGAACTGTCTCTTACAGGCTATGTTTGCAGAGATTTGTTCTACAATCTTGCGGAACCAGTCGATGGGCCTTCCGTAAAAGCCATGGAAAAAGTTGCGCGGGACAACAGCATTCATGTCATCTTCGGCATGCCGGAGGAGTCAGGGACCAAGGGAGTCATCTACAATTCCTGCGTCGTGATTGGAACCACCGGTTTCCTCGGCCGTTATAGGAAGATGCACCTTCCTACAGCGACTGTTTTCGAAGAGAAGCGGTATTTTCGGCCAGGGTACGAGCCAACTGTCGTCAATACACCACTTGGCCGAATCGGCCTAACCATCTGCTACGACCTGTTCTTTCCGGAAATTGTTCGTCTCCTAGTGGCGGACGGGGCGCAACTAGTAGTCTGCGTCTCGGTTTCTCCCGGAGTGCGGCGAGACTATTTTGAGACCTTCACAAAGGCGCGTGCTATGGAGAACTCCGTCTTCCTTGCATATGTGAACCGAGTCGGGATTGAGAATGGACTTCAGTTCTGGGGAGGCAGCCATCTTCTGAACCCTAATGGAGAAACGTTGGCAAGGGCGAAGTACGATGTGGAAGACCTTGTCGTCGGGCAAGTTGATTACGACGAGCTCAAACGAGTGCGCACATTCCTACCAACACTGCGTGACCTGAGGCCTGACCTGCTCGAAAAACTGTCCGAAAAAGCGAAAACCATCTAGGAACTTCAACCACCAAGGCTTTTTCCCGCTGAGTTCCAGATACCGCGCCCGTTCTTGACTGGGACACTCGGCTTCGGTTCATTCCTGACTCAGTCGTTGCCATAGTTCCGGATACTTTTGCTTGACTGCGTCTTCAACTATTTCTGCGGTGATCTTCGAGGCGCTGAGATCTGGGACTGTCTTGCGTAAGTATATTAGGATCGCCTTAACCTTGCCGCTGACGAAGGTTATGCGTGGCTCCTCCTCGGCAAGTCTAACGGCTTCCCTCCAGATTTGGGCGTCTGCCACTGGCCCAGTCAGTTCTGGCTGTACCGGCTGCGGCCGGTCTGGTGCTTCCCTGCCGAAGAGGCTCTTGGCGACCCGGCCGAGCCGCTCTCTTTCACTTACCAAGTCTCAAGATCTCCTCTCTGACGAGTGTTCGATACGCAATGCTCGCCGGCGACTCCGGAGCGTATAGTGTGACTGGCTTTCCATGCGAAGGTGCTTCAGCGACTTTCACAGCTCGCGGGATGACAGTGCCAAAAACTTGGTCCTTGAAGTTCTGACGTATCATGTCCGCGACCTCTGAGCTTAGCCTAGTTCTGGTGTCGAACTTTGTCAGAAGGAATCTTGTTTCTACGTTGTAGCCCAGCCTAGTTGCGACTAGGTCGCGTAACTGCATCATCATCTTGACACCAGCCATAGGGTAGAACTCTGTTTCAATCGGAATGATCAGGTGGGTTGAAGCCGCCAAACCATTGATTGTCAGTATCCCTAACGAAGGGGGTAGGTCCAACAGAATGAAGTCATAATTTCCGGCGACGGGTGAAATCTTCTGCTTGAAAATCTCCTCTCGTCTGAGGGCCGAGATGAGTTCAAACTCGGCGGCCGCTAGCTCTATGTTGGCTGGCAGTAGCCAGAGGTTTTGAATCTCCGTGGGAATTATGGACTCGTTCGCATTGCCATCTTTACAGAGCACATCGTACATGGTGTGCTCAAGCCCATAGCTGTCAATGCCCAGGCCCAAGCCGCAACTCCCTTGCGGGTCCAAGTCGCAAATTAGTGTTTTTCGACCTTCGTCGGCCAAACAAGGACCTATATTGATCGTTGAGGTGGTTTTCGCGGTGCCTCCTTTCTGGTTTCCGAACGCAATTATGGTCGTAGTCAATTGCAGGGCCACCTGCTTCGGTTGTATACGGTATATGATATAACAGGGGGGGGGGCATATATGGTATACGGTATACGACGAATCGATGATTGTCCTAAAGAGTGGAGTCCAACTCGCCAGCTTAGTATCAACTTATAGTCTGAAGCGTTTCAGCGGAACCAGCATCGGTGCCACATTAGCGGCATCTCCTCGACATCCTTATGTCCTGTGGATACGAATCGGTATTCAAGGATAGGTTCGCCTTGACTGAGCCCAAACCGAACATAATGCGCACCTTTGATGGTTTTTTCAAGGATCCAATTGTCCAAGTCCTTCTTCAAAACTCGAATCTGACGGAAATACAGTTCGAGAGTCTTCTAATTTCGTTGTTAGGCGAAGAATTAGTTGGCAAGCGTCTGTCAGGGCAGGAAAGAGTGAAGCTTCGGCGCGAAAGAGCCGATCTCACGCGGGGATCATTCAACAGAACAGTAGGCCAAGCCAGAAGCAATGTCGTGGCATCGATCTACACGATTCTCCTTCTCGGTTACGTAGGCGTATTTGAGTCCCCAGAACTCGAACCTTTCCTAGAGATCGCCAGCCGAGTCAAGGCACACCTGGAACAACGAAAGGCTCCATCTGAAGCGATTACCGAGGAGGAGTTGAGAGTTACAAGGATCATTGCTGAAGAGCTCCAGAAAGGAATCGCGGACCTAGTACGGGGAGGACGGCGAAGAGGGCTGTGACGTCACGGCATCACAGCCTTGAGGCTGCTACAACCGCCTGACCTAAAGATATCCCCCCGTCGCCCGGAGGCACTCGTCTATGCTGAAGGAACCGCAATCCCTCTCTTTCGACGCATCGTCGAGTCGTCTCCACTATTTTGGCGTTCACTGCGACCCCTCCAGTTATTCCCACTCGTTGGATATCTCTCTCCTTTGCGACTGAGATTGCGACATCAGCGAGGGCCTCTGCTACGGCGTTCTGGAAGGACGCGCAAGCATCTGGAACTGAGTTCCTCCCAATAGCCAACAGTGCTTCGAGCAAGAGAGCAGTTGTATCCACTGTCAAGATCGATCCCTGGCGAACGATCAAATCACGCATCGAGAGCGGTGAGGCGTCATTCCCGGTAGCAGCGACAGCCTCCAGCCTCATCGCAGGCTCACCCTCATACGTTCTCTCAAGGCAGATACCTGCCCCAGCAGCCATAGCGTCCAAGACCCTTCCCGTGCTCGAGGACCGGGTGATTGTCACATCATTCTTGAGTTGTGCCCCTATCCGATCTAAGTCGGTCTCTCCTAAGCTTCCCCTCCCTTCCTTGGAGAGAAGAATGGACCTCACATTGTTGTCATCAAGGTGCTCGGCGAGTATGGCGGCGCACATCCTCAAAGGAAACTTTGCGCATATGTCTCCTCCTGGCATAGGTTGCTTGGCAAGGTGTCCTACTCGCTCAAAGTCCGCATATGAGGCAACTAGGACTTCTCCTCCCCAAGCCTCGCCATTTATGCCGTAGCCTACCCCATCCGCGGCTATTGCCACTATAGATTCGTCTGGCGCGATCGCGTTGTCGGCCATCAAGGAGGCTGCGTGGGCGTGATGATGTTGAACCGACAGGATTGTACCATTCCATTTCTCGGACAAGTCTTTCGCCATTTTCGATGTCAGATATCTTGGATGCGCATCGTGGACTACCACGAGGTCGTGGCAAGATACTCCTGTCAATCGCATTGTGTGCTGCAGCGCGTCCTGAAGGAACATCATTGTTTCCAAGGTGTCTACATCACCAATGTGCTGTGTGAGGTAGCATTGAGTTCCGTGAAGAATGCTCCCCACAGTTCTGAACTCAGCTCCTACTCCCATCACATCGGTGCGGGCCGTCAGCGGCACTTCGATTGGTGTTGGGACGAATCCTCTTGATCGTCGAATGAAGGTGGAAACACTTCCCAAAACTCTGACAACAGAGTCGTCACACCTTGAGACAATCTCTCTGTCATGGAGCAGAAAATAGTCCACTACATCCGAGAGTTGATGTGCTCCCTCGTCATTGGCGATCGCCATCGGCAATCCTGAGATGTTTCCGCTCGTCATCACGAGAGCTGGACTTTGGCAGTAGTGAGTCAGGAGAAGATGTATTCCTGTGTATGGCAACATGACACCAAGTGTGTCTAGGCCCGGCGCCACTTGGTCGGAAAGAGCGTTGTTCGGCAGCTTCGCTAGGGCGACTATCGGTCTTCGCCAATCCTGTAGGATCTGCGCCTCAAGATCTGAAGCGTATGCGAACTCGCGTACTCTGTCTATGTCCGGCGACATTACGGCAAATGGTTGGAAAGGTTTCCTCTTCCGCAAGCGTATCTTGAGAAGTGGCTTGTCCTGAGTCGCGGAAGCCGCAACGTGGATCCCACCTATTCCCTTAACCGCGATGACCGCACCTTCATCAAGGAGATGAGAGGCCTCCTTCAGCGGCTGTCTCTCCTCAACAAGGGCCCCGGTCCTATCGTGGAGTCTGATCTTCGGACCACATGAAGAACAACAGATCCCCTGTGCATGGAACCGCCTGTCCTTGGGGTCCTCGTACTCTCCACCGCAACTCGGGCACATTCGAAAGGGCATCATGTTAGTTCGACCTCTATCGTAAGGGAGATCGAATACTGCAGTGAACCTTGGGCCGCACGATGCGCAGCACGTGAACGGATAGGAGTACCACCTTGACGCTTGGTCCAACACATCGTCAATGCACTGCGGGCATATCCCTATGTCGGGCGGGATCATTGAGCCGAAGGATGGGCGTCGCCTGTCGCTGGCATAGATGGTGAATTCATGAAATTTCTCGAGACAATCTGCAAACTCAACTCGCAGATCTGCGACTTCACACACCGGGGGCGATTTTGTCCTCAACCCTTGGATGAATGCCTCAACCCTGTCGCGATCTCCTTCGACATGGGCCTCAACGCCAGCGTCGCCCAAGTTGCGGACATATCCGACTATCCTATGACCAGTCGCCAAATTGTATAGAAACGGCCTGAAGCCGACCCCTTGCACAATTCCCTTGAAGCGTAGCTTGGCGCCTATCCTGCCCAATCCGTGCCCCAGCCGCATTCAGGTGAGGAAATTCAAGTCGCTGTTAAAAACGTAGATATACAATCCTCTCGAACCTTGTGTCGATGGAGCAGCTCAGAATTGGCTGGACTACAAAAAAGACGCGATGAGTCCCCTCCGTCTCAACTTGGAGAATGGACAGTGATGGGAATCATCAAACGTCTTGATGATCAGAGGCGAGTGATAGACATGGTCCGCAGTGAAGTAGAGCATTTGAAGTCAGTGAAAGTGGGAAACGTGTCTGGGGGGGAGACGACACAAGAACTGGGCCAACTAGTAAGAAACATCGAAACAGCACTTATGGCCAACAAGCAACTCACAGACAGTGTGATAAAGATCAGAAAGGCTGTTTCACGCCTGATGGCAGAGAACGAGAGGCTAAGACGAGACATCGAGGCGGTTAAAGCGGGACCGTTGCAAGTACGGGCCCAAGCGCAGAAATACCGACTGTGTGAGCCGCATCTGAGGATGCTTCGAGCAGTGAGTACTGGAGCCAAATCTTCGGCCGAGATCTCTCATGTCATAGGCCGAAGTAGAGAACATACCAGTAGAATGGCGAGGAGAATGATTGAACTAGGTATGTTTGAAAAGCAGATGCATCGGTACACACCGAAGTATGCCTTAACGGAAGCGGGGACTGTAGTCCTCAAGAACTCGGAGGACGTTTCACTTCGACAGGACGCTGTCCCATGAGAATGTTCCTGGCTGCTTCACCGTGTAAAGCCATTCACTTGGTGAACCTGAACGTAATACTACCCCTCTATCCACAAAGCGAGACAGGTAGGTGCACACCGTGCTCAGGGTGATGGGCTCTCCGTGCCTCTCCTCATACGCATGTTGAATGTCGGTCGACTTGAAGGCCCTTCCTTGGAACTCGGAGAGAAGATCGCGGATTCTTTCGAACTTGTCGCGAGCAGGTTGCCGCGGACTGTTGCTTGAAGAGTTAGGTAACCTGCCCATCAACTCCACGTAATCCAGGACCCTGCCGATCTTGTCTTTAGTAATTGCTCCCTCAAGAGTGATCATGTGCTTGGTCCCGACATCATCGAAGAATTCGACCTTGAGCTTTCGGGCCGGCACCGTCTCACCGACATCCTAAGCGCCGATTCTCCCGTTCACAAGTTAATACATTTTTTGGTGAAGTTTACGTCCAAACCGTTCACTAGAACAGCCGATGTCACGCGAATGGATGGTGTGAAGGACTCCGTTTTGGAGAAAGGGAGTGCATATTGGCGCTGTTCACGAAAAGTGAATAAAATACTTGGCGCAACGTGCATATAGGTTCGGTTGTGATTTGTCGACCTGGTCCGTTCGTCCCCATTGACTACGGCGTTTCCACTGCACCCAACCCCCATCGCTTCCAGTGGAGCGATCCATGCGCGACGAGGTTTTGGAGAGACGACGACAAGAGTGCTGAAGGTACAGAGAACTATACCGAAATGCTTTAACAAGGCGGCCCGGCCTAACCTTCTGGAGTCTGTTTCAGCAACCTAATCAACCAATCCATCCCTATGTCTGACAGCCTCCAATGGAAACCGAGGGGTGCCAGGGTCGTCTGTCCCCCGAAAGTTGAGCTAAGATCTTCCCAGCGAACTGCAGAAATTTGTTGCTTTAACTCGTTTTTCCTGTACAAGAACCGTTAATATTTCAGGTCGAAGTTTGCGTCGAACGGAGGCTTCTTTCCTGAGTTCCGGCACCATTCTGGACCGCGTCTTCAATAGGTTCTTGTCAGGCACAAAGATCTTTGCGAACAGAGATGTCCTTCGCCACGACTACATGCCGGACGCGTTGCCGCACCGAGACGAGCATATACACAAACTCGGCGCTATAGTCGCCCCCGCCCTCAGTGGTTCCAAGATTTCAAACACTTTTATTTACGGAAAGACAGGTACGGGGAAGACGGCCGTTGCAAAACTTGTTCTTTCACACCTAGAGAGGAAGGCGTCTGAAACAGGCGCACCGATCCGGGTGTCCTACGTCAACTGTCGTTTGGCGGGAACGAACTACCGCGTTCTTGCAGAGCTATGTCACGCACTATCGGTCAATGTTCCCTTCACAGGATTGGCGTCCGGTGAGGTGTTCGACCGGTTCCGCAACTCACTGGCGTCGGTGAAACGGTGCATGATAGTGGTCCTTGATGAGGTTGATGCCTTGGTGAAGCGTCAGAACGACGACGGCCTCCTATATGAGATGACGAGGATAAACGAATCCTTGAGAGGAAGTTGGATAGGGATCGTTGGCATATCGAATGATCTTCACTTCAAGGACTTCCTCGACCCGAGGGTTCTGAGTTCACTGAGTGAAGAGGAACTCGTCTTCCGCCCGTACTTGGCGGACGAACTGTATGACATATTGCTTGCTCGGGCGAAGCTGGCGTTCGTTGAGAATGCACTGCCAGAATCATCGTTAAGATTGTGCTCTGCTCTTGCGGCGGGAGAACATGGGGACGCTCGAAGGGCCCTAGACCTGTTGCGTGTTGCTGCTGAGCTTGCGGAGAGAGAAGGCGCGAGCGCTGTTGGTGAGGACCACGTGAAGCTAGCGCAGCGGAAGATCGAAGACGATAGAGTTGCTGAGGTCCTGAGATCGCTACCCCTTCACTCCAAAGTAGTTCTCGTAGCGGCGTATCTCATTAGCAACCAGACGAGTGCAGGCGCCGTCACTGGCGACGTCTACAACGTCTATGAGGAACTCTGTGGGACAACGAACGTAGAGCCCCTCACACAGAGGAGGGTGAGTGGACTCCTTAACGAGCTTGACCTGATGGGGATCCTGAATGCCCGTGTGGTGAGCCTCGGTCGACATGGCAGGACGAAGAAGATACGGCTAGGCATTTCCTCCAAAGCGTTGTTGGACATATTTGCGGATGAGGCGCTGATTTCGCGCCTGACATCATACTCGCCGCGTTGCCTTGAGAGGCGACGTAGAGCTTAACGCCCGTGCAACGATCCTCGCAATTCGTAAAGGTTCCGGCCTCTTTCCGAAAACAATGAGACTCCGTAGCACGGCCCTAGTTATCTTCACCGATAGGCCCACCGAGTAGAAGTACAGCATCCCTTTGTTACCAAGTTGTAGGGCTGCAGGTGAGCTCATCAGGTCGAAGACCCTCAGTTTACGCCTCCAATCCGGGAAGTGCTGTGTGAGCGCCTCGCGGACGGCTCGTAGTCGAGGTTTCTCAGGATTGGCTACGAGAATCGGTAACTTGAGTTGTCTGTGGAGCTTGTAAGGGTCGATCACGTTGAATCCGCCGAGTGAGACGGAAGGCAGCATGACCAGATCAATACCTTTGGAGCGTCTGGCAAGCGAGATGACCTTCTCTGTGCCATCTGTCCCGTCGACATTTATCCAGTCAAGCATTACCTGCTCGATGGCGTTGCGGGTGACCACAACGCCGACTAGAAGACAGTATCTGTCGGCCTTCGAGAACGATCCGTCCTCAACTGCCAGCACCCTCGAGAGTGAGTTGTTACTCCTTTGTGAAGTCAACTTGGCTTACCTGTAGAGTCTGCAGATTGAGTACAGGCAGAATTCCAGGGGTCGGGATAAGCCCCATCTTTCGCTGATATTCTGTCTGGTTTTGCCATGCTCCAGAATTCACAATGACGGTGCCTCGATATTCTTTGTGCTTCAAGACGTGAACGTGGCCAGCGTGAAAGACATCTGGCACTTCACGTATCACCAGACGGTCCTCCTTTTCCGGAACGATCGAAGTTCTCTTTCCATACTCGGGCGCCAAATGGCGGCACCTCAGGAGGTGCTCCATGGCCCTATCGGAGTTCTGGAAAGTAAGCCCAGGGACCGTTGCCACCACATCGTCGAGCGATCGGCCGTGATAGACCAAGAACTCTACTCCATGCAACTGCAGTCGTGAAGGATTTCCCAAGGCGTTGATACTTCTCGAATCGTATACGGGCTCAGCATACTCCTTCGCCACTGCCGGTTGCGGAAGTGCTTGTCTGGTGGCATCATGGTTTCCTGGTATGAATACCACTTCGATGTAGTCAGGTATTTGTTCGATGAATTGCGCTGCAACTTTGTATTGAACGTAAACGTCCGGGATCGCTAGCTCACGGTCTTGGTCCGGATATACTCCCACGCCGTCGACCAGGTCACCGGCGATCACAACATACTTGACTCGGCCTGCAAGATCACGTTGAGCGGGCGTACCGGCCTTTCCATTCAACCACAGAATTAGTTTAGTGAATTCCTCACGCAAGAAAGTCCTACTTCCGACGTGAATGTCCGATAACAATGCGGCGAGCACGGGTTCGTCTGATCGGTTGGGCTTACGTTCCGGTATGTCTGGAAGGCTTAGTCTTTCGCAAATAAAGACCTCTCCCCTCCCTCGGATAGCTTCGATGTAAACGACCTGATCCAAAGGTGCGCTCTGAGCCGTTGCGAACGCGTCGACATTGTTCTTTTGCACCATTACGGTGGCCGAATTCTCATCATCCTCTACGTTCAGAAAGATCTGTGCAGTTCGTGCTCTCCTATCCATGATCATTGCGATGAACCTGACTTTTTCATTGAGCCGAGCTTCCAGTGCCCGGCCGACTGTCCCGGCGGCGCGGGCGTCTAACCGTTCATTAAGAATCTCTCGAAGCTTCCTGAACCTCGTTCGGAAATACCGACAGAAATCATCTACAGTTGCTTTCGACCCCATCTCTAGGTCTTGATCATCCAGAATCTGAAGACGCGGGCTAACCTCCTTAGCATAAGGGACCGTTGTAGCAATACCATTGGGCAGGACAACTGTCAGACTAGGTCTTTCCTCTGGACTGATTTTGAGAGCAACCTTCTCGAGGAGGGCCTTACCGATTATGGGTGGCGAAAGCTTTTCTTTGTTTGCCTCGTTCACAATCGCCAGTGTGAGTTGCTCTAGGTCAAGTTTCTCGTCGAAGAGACGCAGTAGATCAAGGCAATCTTTGTCTAGCTGGTAGCCAGCTGCCACGACAGATTTCAGGGCCGCCCTGATCCTTTCTGACGTTTGCGTCTCCCTCTGACGGCCTTGAGTTGGGCTTGGCCTTTCTTGAATCTTTCACCTGAGACGTGGCCACATGGTTTTGATGCTTCTTGGTGCTTGCCACAGTCTTTAGTAACGGGGATTCCGTTAGAATGCAAATCTTCTATGTGAGTTGGATGTGAGAGGACGTGAAGAGAGCTGAGCTTGCGCGATTGATAGATCACACCAACCTGAAGCCGGACGCAACGGACACCGACATAATTCGCCTCTGCAAGGAGGCAAGAACCTATGGGTTCAAGGCTGCTGTTGTGAACCCGGCGAATGTTAGACCGGCAGCGCAGCTCCTGCGTGATTCGAAGGTAGCTGTTTGTTCGGTCGTTGGGTTCCCTTTAGGAGCAACCACGTCTGACACGAAAAAATTCGAAGCAGAAGAAGCAATCGGAAATGGCGCGTCCGAGATAGATATGGTAGCTAATGTAGGGGCTCTGAAGTCGGGGCTCCTAGATGACGTGAGGACGGATATGCGGTCAGTGGCCTCGGCAGTGAAGGGGAGAGGTTTGGTCCTCAAGGTCATTATCGAGGCCTGTTTTCTGACGGACTATGAGAAGGTCAACGTATGTTTGCTCGCGAAAGATGTTGGAGTTGACTTTGTGAAGTCTTCGACAGGCTTCGCGGGAGGTGCGAAAGTCGAGGACATTCGACTTATGCGCAAAACGGTCGGCGATTCTTTGGGCGTCAAGGCGGCTGGCGGCATAAAGTCGTACTCGGACGCAATCGCGATGATTGAAGCCGGTGCATCGCGGATCGGGACATCCTCTGGCGTGAGAATTATTGAGGAATGTCCGGAGTGAGCCACCATTTGTGGTCCGTTAATGTGTCAGTGTGTACGAACCAACCTATGGTGAATTAGGTAGATAGCAAACCCTGCTGTTGTGAGAAGGCCTAGTACTAGGATAATGAAGGCTCCGGTGTCGACAGCGCCGCTTGGATATAAGAAAGACAGGGGCAACAGCATGTCCGTAAACCCATGAACCGCAATGAGTGGGAGAATGCACCCCATCTTCACATACGCTACACCAAACAGCATTCCCGTAAGAAGCACGTCTATGTGCTGCCATATGCCAGTAGACCCCAAGACTGGTAAGAACCAAAGATGAAGTGAACTCCACATAAGTGCGCTCATTATGACGGCAAATAGCTGGCCTTTTCTTAGTAACCGAGTTAGAATGTACCCTCTGAACGTCACTTCTTCTCCGAATCCAGCGAAGACGACTGATGTAAAAATCATGTACCAATACGCAGCTCTTGGGAGGCCTTGAAACGCCGTCTGTACCGCTCCTGGATTATATCGAGCTCCTTCAGGCAATCTCGGTGTCAGATATTCTCCTACGGTAAACAATGACGCGCTCAGAACGTATGACAGGAAGTTCAAGACGAGCGTCGACGCGATGAGCCTAATCAAAGAGATCCTAACGAATCCAGTGGATGACCAGAAACCTGTTTTCTCAAGAACTCTGGCGCAGAAAACTATGATCAGCAGTGGTATGGCGAACACTAGAATTTGAAGCGCGACACGTGAAGGGAATGTGCTCGCAATTCGATCGGCAACTTGGTTGAGGATCAAGGAGGCTAACGATCCCAAATATACAACGGCTGGACCCATCCACCATATCCTTGATCCTCGGGTCGATAATTCGGTCTGCGTTCGATCCGCCTCCCGAGATGCGCTCTCAAGTTACGATATGCCCATAGTGCTCACGGAGCCATTCTACCTTTTCAGCCATGAGTTCCAGTATGGGAAGTTGGTACGGACATTTCGATTCGCACTCTCGGCATTGCTGACATTTTTCGTATCTTTCTATGGTGTCTCGGTTTCTCGTATACCAACCATCCCAACCCATTCGTTTGATGAACGTGTCCACTCTCAGAAGGGATGATATCGGGATGTGCTCAGGGCATGGTTGACAGTATTCGCATGCTCTGCAGAACAGGCGTCCCAGGACCTTTGCCTGCTGTTCTAGCCGGTTCTCTGCCTCTCTATCTAGTGTTAGCCTCATGCTTCCGACTGCTGCGTTCTGTTCAACCTCTTGAGTCGAGCATACTCCTGGTACGACGGTTGAGATGGGTTGCATAAGCACGAACTTCAGCGCCTCTACGGCGTTTGTGAAGGATCCTCCGCCGAGCGGCTTCATTATGATCGTCCCTATGTCCTGTCTGTTGGCGAGCGGGATAAGTTCCTGAAGGGGCGTGCGCTCTACATAGTTCAGTGGGACCATTACTGTGTCGAATTCGCCGCTGTTTATTGCTTGGACAAGAACGCTTGGCCTGTGGCTCGTTATTCCAATGAAGTCGACTCTTCCCTCTCGTCGAGCGGCCTTGAAGGTGTCTAGGGCGCCTCCACGCTCCATGACCTTCTTCAAGGCTTCGTCGCTACTTACGTTATGGAGCTGGTACAAGTCCACACTTGAGGTTCCAAGCAGCGAGAGACTTGTGCGAAGGTCTTTTTCCACCTGCTCAGCAGTCCGTGCCACCGTCTTAGTTGCAATCACGCATTTGCTTCGTTGCCCTTTGATCGCCTCTCCAATCCTTTCTTCACTTGTTGTGTAAGCTCGCGCCGTATCCAGGAAGTTGATTCCCAGGTCCAAGGACGTTTTAACCACAGCCACTGCCTCTTTGTGGCTGACGGTCTGTATAGGAATGCCCCCAAAGCCCACTTCCGAGACTTTCAGTTTAGTTCTACCGAGGATTCTGTATCGCATCAGGCATCACTGACATATAGCTGGGACCGCTTTCAGGTTTTCACTCAGTCCTTTAAGGCACTCGGTCAAAGAGGAATCAACGAGGTTTACGTGATGAGCTCGGATGAGGAGATCCGAAGAATACTCTCAAGCCACAAAACTGTAGCAGTTGTAGGCATATCAAAGGATCCGCATAAGGACAGTCGAAGAGTCGCGGCGTACCTCGAGGGTCATGGCTACCGAGTCGTACCAATCAATCCAGCTGCTACATCAATCATGGGACTAAGTACCTATCCTAGCCTAGACGAGGTCCCTGACGGGTTGGCTGGGGAAATAGAGGTTGTTGATGTTTTTCGGAGGTCTAAAGATGTTCCTGATGTGGTTGACCAAGCGATTAGACTAAAGAAGAAGTTTGGCAAGCTGAGAATTGTATGGATGCAGTTAGGAATAGTAAACGCCGATGCTGCCACAGCCGCATCGAGGGCTGGTCTGACCGTCGTGATGGATCGCTGCATGGCTCAAGAACACTGTCGGTTGATAGGAGGACGCTCCACAACCAATGCTGATTGATACCCATGCACATTTGCAATGGCCGTCATTCGACTCGGACAGGACAGAGGTTATTGCGCGTGCGGCGATGAAGAACATCATGGTAATTGTGAACGTCGGATATGACTTGGCGGCGTGCAGGCAGGCTATAGGCATCGCAGAACAACACGAAGGCGTAGTCGCAGCAGTTGGGATCCATCCACACAACGCCAACACATTTACCGATGGTACACTAAGGGCTCTGCGTAACCTAGCAAAGGAGAGCAAGGTTGTCGCGGTCGGCGAGATAGGTCTGGATTTCTATCGGAATCTTTCACCAAATGATCATCAAATGGAAGCGTTTGACCGGCAACTGGCTTTGGCAGAGGACCTATCTCTTCCCGTCGTAATCCACCAAAGGGATGCAGCCCAAGAAACACTCAAGGTTCTGCAAGGATTCTCCGGGAAGAGGACCCTGATGCACTGCTGGTCTGGAGGTTTGGATACCGCATCGTCATACGTGAAGCTTGGATGCATGATCTCATTGGCCGGGCCCGTCACATTTCCCAACGCTCGCCGCTTGCACGAAGTGGCAAAGAATATCCCCATAAGTAGTCTTGTTCTTGAAACAGACTCGCCTTGGCTCGCCCCGCAACCGTATAGGGGCAGAAGAAACGAGCCAAGTTTTCTCGTCTCGATAGCAGACGCTGTTGCCGAACTGAGGGGAGTTGATGCACAGGCGATATCTGATGTCACAACGGAAAATGCCAAGCGGTTCTTTTCGATTTAGAGAGGATAGTCAGCTATTCACCTAGTGCTTGTTCGATCAGGCGACACATGGGAATAGGTGGGCAGAAAGGAGAAGTTTTCACTTCTGTTTTGTCGGTCTCTGGAACCTTACGACTAGCGTTCCCTTCTTCTGTAGATACATTAGTACCGCGAAAACCACTAGGGCCACAACTAGACAGTACGCTGCAACTCTCGTCAGGGCGAGAGCTTGGGTGAGGTTCTCGTTTTCTGCAATCAGTCTTTGGTGCTCCTCGTTTAGTCGAGTATATCTCGTATTCAATGTCGAGTAGTCTGAAGAAAGCTTGTTGTAGTCCGAGGTTAACTTGTCATAGTCGGCTTTGATTTGGGTGTACTCAGGCGTTGTAGCCAAGACGTATGTTAGGGGTCCGGTTTCCTTGTCTACAATATCCGTGTAGGTCCTCCAGCTGTAGTAGGACGGGTACCACCACCACCAGTAACGAGTGGCGTTGTATCCCCACCAATATGGGTAGGAGTAGTAGTAAGAGTAGCTGTAGCTGTAACTGTAGGTTCTGACAGTTTCCGACGCCACCGCCATCAAGAAACTTCGCGGCGCATCTGTCGGGATCGCATATGCGGCGCTCTTCTGGAAGAAGTTCCCTGAGGCTACGCTAACCTGCCTAACGATCGATGTGCTTCCAATGGATCTGGGCTCTCCGGAGACGGAGTACACGAAGAATTCAACGGACAGGTCTTGGATTTCGCAATCCTTCTTTGCGGTTGCAGATATGGAGATTGTGATTGTTTCTCCAGGTTTTGCATTGTCAGGATGGGTAACATCAACATCGAAATAAGCCAATGAAAACCTTCTTTGACTAGGTGCTGCGCCTGCAGACACCATGTTCGCCAGAATAATGCTCAATGTTAGGAGGCTGACTATCGCTGGTAGCCTCTTCAATCCATTCACCGCTATGGAGGAGTTTTTGCTTCTATATGGGCGTTTCCCCGTGACATTACTGACCAGTTGGATCTTGTCAGCCGATGACCTTCTTGAATACACGCAGGAAGTTGCCTCCAAGTATCTTCACGATATCGTCTTCTTTGTAACCTCTCTTCATGAGCCCCTCAGTAAAGTATGGCATCTTGGTCACGTCTTCCAATCCTTTGGGAGTACTCTCAATACCATCGAAGTCCGAGCCGAGGCCTACGTGGTCGGCTCCCACAACCTTGACTATGTGGTCAACATGGTCAAGGACTCTTTCCAGACTCGCGTTATCCTTCTTCTCATCTACAAACGCTGGTGCGAAATTCATTCCCATGACACCACCGTTGTCCGCGAGAAGTTTGATCATCTCATCCGTTAGGTTTCTCCTATGATTGCACAAAGCGCGGCAATTTGAATGAGAGGCGACTATTGGGCTCTTCGTTGTTTGTATTACGTCAAAGAATCCGGTGTCGCTCAGATGTGAAACATCCACGACCATTCCAAGCTTGTTCATCTCACCGACGAGTTCGACGCCGAAGTTGGTTAGGCCGCCTTTGGTTCGTCCCTCTGCTGCCCCGTCTGCGATTTGGTTTCTTTCGTTCCAAGTCAGCGTAATCGCCCTGACGCCCAGCTTATGCAACATTCTCAAAATGCCTAGATCAGCCTCGACAGCTTCGCCGCCTTCGATTGAGAGCATGGCTGCTATCTTTTCGGTTCTTTCTGCCTCGTAGACATCACTCACTTTGGTAAACAGCGCCATCTTGTCCTTGTGGGCGTCAAGCATTTGATAGAATCTGTCGGCCAGCTGCATGACCCGATGAAGCGCTCTTTCGATCTTATATTCGGGCTGGATATACGCGGCAAAGACCTGCAGATCGACACCGCTTTCTGATAGGCGCGGCAGGTCCACATGCCCCTTGTCCGATCGCTCTGCAAAGTTTCGCGGAGTTGGGAATTTCATAGGTCTGGCAGGTGGAACCATTATGTCGAGCAATGTGTCGATATGCGCATCTACTACAGTGGCGCGTTTATGTAACTGGAGAATTGCCTTATCCATCTCTCGTTTCAACTCTTTTTCTGGAGGGAACTCGGTATAGTGGCCTCGATGACGATTTATTACTATGTCTGATGTTTCGTAGTGGGTTGTGGCGAGTTCAGATGCGAGTAGTCGATCTAAGGAGTGATACGGTCACGCTTCCCACCGAAGAGATGCTCGAGTCGATCAGAACTGCTGAGCTTGGAGACGATGTCTACGGAGAAGATCCCACAGTCAACCGCTTGGAGGAGCTTGCCGCCAAAAAGATGGGCAAGGACGCTGCGCTACTAACGACGAGTGGAACCCAAGCGAACCTTGTGAGCGTAATGAGTCAAACAAAGATAGGCGATGAGGTCATCTTGGAGGAAGAGGCCCACATGTACTACTACGAGGTTGGCGCATTCTCGGCTCTAGGAGGGTTGATACCGCGCCTCGTGAAGGGCCACTTGGGAGTGATGGCTCCAAAGGATATTGAGGAAGTGCTGAGGCCTCCCAACATTCACTTTCCTCCTACAAGTCTGATCTGTATTGAGAACACGCACAACCGTGCCGGCGGGACGATATGGTCGCCGCCCCAGATCAAAGCGGTCTCCGATCTAGCTAAGAGTCGAGGCTTGAGAGTTCACATGGACGGTGCTAGGATATTCAACGCCGCCGTGGCGCTAGGACTTGAGGTAAGACAGTTCACACAACATGTTGACACGCTGATGTTCTGCCTCTCCAAAGGGTTGAGTGCGCCCATAGGGTCGTTGGTAGTGGGAGAGCGTGAATTCGTCGACCGTGCTAGGAAATCCCGAAAGATGCTTGGAGGAGGAATGAGGCAAGCCGGGGTAATTGCTGCTCCCGGAATAATCGCGATTGAGAAGATGGTTGAACGCCTCAAGGATGATCATGACAATGCTCGACTTCTGGCTGCAGGGCTGTCAAAGGTCAGCGGAATCTCTGTAGATCTTCCTCGGGTCCAGACTAACATCGTTCTTTATGACGTAAGGGGACTCGGAGTGGACGCAAGGGGCTGGGTTGCTGAACTCAACAAGCACGGGGTAAAGGCCGGCGCACAAGAGTTAGGGCGCGTAAGGATGGTCACCCACAGGGGTATCGAGAGAGAAGACATTGAACACACATTGACTGTGGCGGAAGAGGTGGCCAAGGAGATCCGGCGCAGACAATAGTCGATGGAGGCTACGCGAGTAACCTGTCCGTGAACTTCTAGTGCTATATCTCGGTTGCACAGTGGATAGTGTGGGTAGAGTCATGTTCATCAAGAGGATTGATGGCAGGGACTACGTTTTCAGAATGTATTGGGATGCAGCTACTCCCGGATCTCACTATTGGATGATTGTTGAAGCGACACCAGAGCCAGAGGCAGACCTACATGCATGGGAGCCGATACCTGAAGACGTGGCCAACAAGATTCATGTTGTACTTGAGAAATATGCAGGGTTCCCAAATGTGCCCGCTCCTACCTATGAAGTTGAGAAGAAGATCGTGCGCTTCAAGGTTCGCTTGCCTCGGATGCCCAACGGCGCACGCCCTCGTAGAGCCTCTGATTGGATGAAAGGTCTGGAGAGGGCGATTCAAATCGAACTGAAGAACGAATAGTCGCTAGAAATTTCGGGAGTCATAGATCCTATCGTTCGATTTTCGGAAGTTTGCATAGCGTTAGGACAAGCTCTCTGCGGTATGTCAAACGAT
>CAZZFQ010000015.1:0-3098 GCA_964653695.1 uncultured Candidatus Bathyarchaeia archaeon
GATGAGTTCCCTTATGATCCCAGCCTGCCTGACTTTTTCCCGGCCTAGGAAAGAGAGGGACTCTTCGCTGACCCATGGCCGGTATAAGGTGCCTGTGCTCGCTCCGGGCTCTATCTTGAAGTAGCATGGAGCAGCTATCCTCGCGAGTTCTGGGCATTCGTAGAACCGATTGAACCCTCCCCAAGAGTCGAAAATGCACGCGTGAATATCGATGGGAATGTCGACCGCCTTCCTCAAAGCGGCAATCATTGGAAGGGTCAGGTCGGCGACTGGATTGAACGTGTCTGCTCCCAAGTTCTGAAGAAGCCTCGCTCCCGCAGGGTTCGCGTGGCCTGCGAATATCGAAACTTTGAATTTGACATCTCTAGGAATCTCTTCGATCTTCCTGAGTTCGCTTAATGCCCAGAGGAGCCCCTCATCAACTATGAGGAACCCTCTGAATCCGATCTCTATCGACCTCTCTATGTCGGCTATGGCATAGGCTAACTGGTCCGAGCCCCGGAAGCGTATGCCGGAAAGCGCCCCCTCAGGCGTCGCAACCTGCCTCCCAATATCCCAAGTCGCCCTTGGGCCAGGCGTCAATATTACTTCCATCCTCGCGTCCGCGGCGAGCTGTGCAAACTCATGAAGGTCGCTCTCCGTGAGAAGCGTGGATCCCATCACAGTGCTGACGAGGCGATGAACCGGAACACCGATTCGATCCGATTCGTCGATAATCGCTCTCAAGGTGGAAGGGCGCTCAACGCCCGAAATCTCAACACGCCAATGGCAACCGTCAGGAAACCTCTTCGGCGACGTAGGAAGATCGTAGAGATCTCTGCCGGGTAGACCGATTCTCTCTAGAGCTTTGGAGGCATTGCCGATCAAGGCTCAAAGACCTCGGTCACCAGATATTCCTTGGAGTTCATATAACGTTTGGCGGTCTCTCAGCGACTGAATCAAGTGACAACCTAGAATCGACTCGACACTAAAACGTGTGAGTAAAAAAACTGACCCTACACGCCTTCATCAACTTCGCAGCGATGCCCACTTGACCGCGCAAGGGGCACATGAAACCCGCGAAGAGATAGAGCTGCAATATTGCAAGCGTTTGTGGGGCCTTACGGTTCGTCAACGCACCTATGATTGTAGTCGTCGCAATGTACAGACGACAATCTTTCACCATCATGCCCTAAGTAGTAACCCTTTTCTACTATTCGAACCATCAAATGATGGCGAGAGTGTCTCTTGAACAAGGATCAAGCATACGGCGGGATTGTGCTACTCATATCCTTGGCCGTCACCGTTCTCTATCTGGCATCACTCTTTGCCCCCTATTTGGCATTGCCTGTGTGGCTGGTATGGTGGGCCATAGCCCTGCCGGTAGTCATGGCTGTTCTGGCAGTTCTCACAATATGCATGTGGATAGGCTGGGTGATGCTCACAACGCCTCCTCCAGAACTTGAGCCAACGACGCCTGAACCCGTTGAATCGGAAACGAAGCAAAGCGCAACCAAAGCGTAGAAAATCGAAAAAGCAGGGAGCGCAACAGAGATGCCTGCTCATACTTTTTCACTAATGCTCCATTATGACCCGCCTCAGTAACGGTCTTATTTAGTCTGAGCCGACAGATTCTGTCCCTGAGGAGTGTTCGCCTTGTTCAGACCCAGCGGAGTGATACCAGCGCTCGTCACACCCTTCACCGACGACGGAAAGCAGGTTGACGAGGCAAGGCTGAGAGCCCTAGTCAGATACGTCTTAGAGAAGGGATCGACCGGTGTTGTTCCCTGCGGGACAACAGGGGAGTTCCAGAACATGACCGTCGAGGAGCGAAAGCTCGCATCCAAGATAGTCATAGATGAGGTGAAAGGCAAAGTTCCAGTGATCGTAGGGACTGGTTGCTCAGGCACAGATCTGACAATAGAAATGACAAGATTTGCCAAAGACGCAGGAGCGGATGCAGCGCTGATCGTTACGCCGTACTACCATAAGCCAGCCCTGCGAGGCATCTATGAGCATTTCAGGCTCGTCGCCGAAGCTGTCGATCTGCCGATTGTTCTGTACAACATACCGCAGGTCACTGGAGTTCAGCTTCCTTGGCAGGTGGTTGAGGATCTGGCTGAAATCCCTAACATTGTAGGCGTGAAGGACAGTAGCGGGGAACTTAGATACATACTTGCTCTCATCGAGAAGACTAGTCCAAAGTTATCGATCATGGTCGGACATGATGAGGTTGTGCTCCCAGCACTGGCAGCTGGCTGCTCGGGGATGATTCTCGCAAGCGCTAACGTCATCCCTGACATCTGGAGAGAACTATACGATGCATTTGAGAGAGGAGACCTCAGGAAGGCTAGAGAAGTTCAGCTTAGAGTACAGAAGTTCACCCGAGTCATGGTCAAGAGTGGATCTGTAGGTCCTAAAGTCGCGTTGGAAATGATTGGAGTCAAGGCAGGGCCCGTCAGGCTTCCTCTGACTCAAGGAGGAGAACTTACCTATGAAGAACGGGAGGAGCTCAGGATTGATCTTGAGAAACTGGGAAAAATCCCTCTGAAGCCCGTAATGTTCGAGGTTCATCCAGGCAAGCCTGTAGAACAGCGATTCTCGGCTATCGGCATGACTCCAGAAATGATCAAGGATTTCGATTTGAAAATCGGAGAGGCATTGGTCGGCGAGGAGCCTGAAGTCGCCCACATCGACCTGATGGTAGGTTTGAAGAACGGGCCTCTCGGCGATGCATTTGCTAAGGCAAAGGCCTCGCCTTCACCGGGCCACGAGCCGTTAGTGGCAATCCTAGAGCCGAACCTCACAGCGAAGCCTGTAACGCTTATTGTGCCTACTGTGACTGTAAAGGGGATGCGGCACGCAAGCCTAGTTTATGGTCCCGCCCAAGCAGCCATAGCAAAGGCTGTCCTAGACACGGTGAGTGAAGGCTTCATTCCAGCAACGGCCGTCGATGACCTGCTGATAATCGCGAACGTCTTCGTTCATCCAGCGGCTGTAGACCGAAAAAGAGTCTACATAAACAACTACAAGGCGATGAGACATGCCTTGAGGAAGGCAATTGAGAACAGACCTAGCATGGAGGAACTGCTTCAGAACAAGGAGCGAGCCAAGCATCC
>CAZZFQ010000015.1:3198-5123 GCA_964653695.1 uncultured Candidatus Bathyarchaeia archaeon
AGGCTATCGAGCTTCTTCGCGCAGCGTGATTATTATCGAATTTATAGTCTCCCTAGCTCTATCTTGGCGTTTCGCGACATCGGAAAGCATGCTGTCATAGGCGTGACGCGCCATCCTTCCGGTCCGGTACTGAGTTCGTAGCTGAGCTCTGCTGGCCTTCGCCGCGTCGATCTCTGCCTCAGCCCGCTCAATCCTTCTGATCATTTCATCATATCTCGCCGACACGGCAGAAAGAGCTGTCTTGACAACTTGCAGCTCCTTCCGTATCTCCTCAATTCTTCTCTCGATCTCCCGGCTCCTTCTTCTGTACTCATGCCGCGAGATCGCCCCCCGCGCAATATCTTGCTCCATCTTATCTAGCTCAAGGCTCAAAGCCGTCCTCTCATCGTACAACTCGACGAATTCCATGATGCGGTCGACCGGGACAACTGCAACTGCCGTCACAGGCTTCCTCACTTTAGATACTGCCAAGACAGCTGCAAATGCCACTTCGATCAGAAGAACCCACATCAGGGGGATAAGGGCTGACCAGAACGGAAGATATCTGTAACTTAGGTTCAGAGTGAGATTCTGAAGCGGCGTCGCTGCCTCAAAGGAGTAGGTCAACACTGTCTCATATGCAGAAGTCTCTGTTCTGCTTGCGGGCGCAATATTGTTTGACTCAACTGCCACGCCTCTTGGAAGAACGATTCTGACCTCTGCCTTCTCGATCACCCAAGGAGGATCTGCTAACAGCTTCATGGTAAGGTTGTAGAGACCCCACCACTGCAATTGCTTAAGATCCTGCTTGGAAGACAGTGTGTACTTCAATCCAAACGTAAAACTTTCATTCTGCCGAACCGTTGTAAACCTGGGCGCGACTGTCACGTCAAAGGTCTTCTTGGAACCGGACCAAAGGGGACCAGCGTCGTCATATGCCATAACCTCGACTGTTTCCTTTGGAAGGATCATTGGAACAGACGTGAACGACGAAGCCAAGTTATTCAGGCGGTAGTGCTCAGACACGGAGATATCTCCGGCCGGGGAAATCGATATGTCGCGTCTCGCCCAGTCGCAGGTCACCAAGTGCTGAGAGGCAGAGCTGAAGTTGAATGAGTATCGCTCATCAGTCAGGGGCTCAAGGGGCTTACGCGACGCAACCAAGACCGGTTTCCCTTCGATCTTGCTTGCGATAAAGGACGCGTTGTACGGAAGTTGGAACTTCGCGTCCAATGTAGTATAGACTGTAGCGTTGCAGGACCCAGCACGGACTTTCAATATTGGATAAGCCGAGAACGAAACTCGATAGAGTTCTTCAGTTCCCTGCGTTCCTTCGACCTTCAGAAACCTAACCATGTCCGAGTGAATTGAAGCGATATTTACGGTGAGATTCTTTCCTTGAGGGAGAGGATCCTTCAGATGGACTCTCATCCAGTAGAAAGGAGATTCCTTATCGACATCTCGATCTACCTGCAGCAGCCCTGATGACGACTGAGCTCTTATGAAGCGTAACCCTTCCCCATTTGACCTCGGTAGCGCATACAGAAATTCGTTGACAGATGAGGTGCTGTTGTTCAAAATGGTGAAAGTATCATTGAAGACCACAGCCCCCCATTCGCCCACGGTGATATGCCGCCTTACGCTCAGAACAGCGACTCCCACTGGGGCAGAAGACACTGATATAACTGACATGGCCAAGATCAGCATCAAGATGGCAATTCCAACTAGCTTTCGCAAGCTTCATCACCTCTGGAGAGTGGAACCATTTCGTGGGCAGGGGGCTTCCTATTCAATTCTTGGATGGACTAATACCGTCGCATATGGACTCTCGGTGGGCTCTTCGCCTCCCTCAAATAGATGGCGAGGATGCCTGCAGCGTGTATTCACGTCCACTTTGAGCACCGTCAGCCGGTATGGCGCCCACGGGATATTTAAAAATCGCTCTT
>CAZZFQ010000015.1:5223-25468 GCA_964653695.1 uncultured Candidatus Bathyarchaeia archaeon
CCGGAGCTCTGTCAATACTGTAAGAGGGCATGGTTCCACGGCGCCTTGCAAGCTGCGGTCACAAAGAGACTAACCCACAAGAACGTTTCCTCTAGAATACGGGGAGATCGCGACTGTGTGGAAACTTTCTACTTAGAAAGGTGAAGAGCAGCACTGACTCGTAACCCCTTCATTCAGGAGCACCAACTCCCGCCGTCCTGCTATGGCCTAACGCATAAGAATGGTTGACGGTAATACATCATTCCGGTAAGACATGTTCATTTCGAAGAGGGCATCGCTCCAGAGAGTGCTTCTTGAGGGAGATAACGTCGTTCTGGGACCGTGCTTCATCGGCGATGGCACGGTTCTCGGAAAGGGTGTAATCCTCGGGTACCCGTGCCGCTCCTCTCTGAGAGAGAAGCTCGACTGGTCGAAGACGAAAGATTTCGACCCCGAGATCTACGACAGCATAAGCGGCGGGGTGAAGCTAAGGGGCGCCTCAACAATCAGGCCGGGCACGGTGATCTATGAAAGAGTGTTTGCAGGAACCAATCTGGAAACAGGACATAATGTGCTTATCAGAGAAGACACGACTATTGGTGACCATGTCCAAATAGGATCTTCAACGATCATTGACGGAAAAACCTCCATCGGCAGTCGCGTCAGCATCCAATCGAGAGTGTATCTTCCTCCTATGACGACTATTGAGGACGATGTCTTCCTAGCTCCGTGCGTCACAGTCACTAACGATCGATATCCCCCGAGCAGAAGGCTAAGTGAAGTGACAATCAAGCGCAGCGCGGTCATAGGGGCCAATGCAGTTCTCATCGCAGGCGTCACTGTTGGAGAGGAAGCTGTCATAGCGGCTGGAGCCTTGGTGACTCGAAACATCCCGCCAAGGACAGTGGCTGTCGGCATTCCGGCTCGTCCAAGAATGACTCTCGAAGAATATCGAAGAAAGAAACTGGACTATGAGAAAGCCTGATCATATGCGAAAGTCATAAGGCGACTTCAGCCTCTCAACTACTGGACAAGTGAAGAAGAGATGGAATCTGAAGCTACTCATCCCTACATTCCCTCTTCGACAAGCGACGCCAAGGCTCAACTGATGAAGGCGATCGGAATATCTAGCATCGAGGACCTCTATTCCGACGTACCTCAAGAAGTCAAGCTGAGGAAGAGACTCAATCTTCCGAAGCGAGCATCTGAACTAGAGGTTAGAAGACATGTCGAGCATCTGCTCTCACAAAATCGTGATACCTCAAAAGTGGTAAGCTTCTTGGGAGGAGGATGCTGGAACCACTACGTCCCAGCAGCTGTCTCCGAGATCTCGTCGAGAGCGGAATTCGTTACCTCATACACGCCCTACCAACCTGAAGTCAGCCAAGGAATGCTTCAGGCGCTCTTTGAATATCAAAGCATGATCTGCGAGCTCACAGCGATGGACTACGCGAACTCGTCGCTATACGATTGGGCATCTGCCCTAGGGGAAGCAGCTCGGATGGCGACCAGGGTGACTCACAGAGATGAATTCCTAATCCCCCGCCACATACACCCCGACAGGCGCGCGACCTTGAAAGCCTACGCAGAACCAGCCGGCATCAAGGTAATCGAAGTCAAGAACGACAACATGACAGGTCAAATAGACCTTGACGACCTAGAATCGAAGATCACAAACAACTCTGCAGCGGTATACCTTGAGAACCCGTCATACCTAGGCTGCTTGCAGATGAACGCTCGGGTCATTTCAGAAATGGCCCATTCCAGTGGAGCTCTATTCGTGGTAGGGGTGGACTTGACATCTCTTGGAATATTGAAGCCTCCAGGGGAATATGGAGTAGACATAGCCATTGCCGAGGGTCAATGCTTGGGAGGCGCCATGAACTACGGCGGGCCGCTCTTGGGCGTATTCGCATGCAGACGAGATGAGCTTCTCAGACAGATGCCGGGCAGAATCATAGGTATGACCACGACGAAGGATAGGACGCAGAGAGCTTACTGCATGGCACTTCAGACAAGAGAACAGCACATAAGGCGAGAGAGGGCTACCTCCAATATCTGTACCAACGAGGCGCTGTGTGCTGTATCGGCTGCCGCATATCTCTCTCTTCTAGGCCCTTCCGGGATAAGGGAGCTTGGGACAACAATCCTTTCGAAAACGTACTACTCAATCAACGAGTTGAAGAAAATCAAGAGAATCAAAGTCCCTCTCATGCAAGCAGAGCACTTCAAGGAGTTCACCGTAAGCTTCAATGAAAGTGGAAAGAAGCTTAAGGACTTGGAAATCGACTTACTCAACAGAGGCATACAGATTGGAGCACCGCTGACTGAGAGCATTCCTGAACTAGGCGAATCCGCCGTCTTCTGCGTTACTGAAACCCATTCAAAGGAAGATATCGACATGCTCTGTACGGTCCTAGCTGAAGTCCTGGAGGGTTAGAGTTGACATTCAGGCAAGCGAATTGGAATGAACCCTCAATCTTCGAACTCTCGAAGAACGGCAAGCTAGGCCACATTGCTCCAACGCTGACTGACGAAGAGCACCTTGCGTTGAGCGAGGCCATGAAAAGACTACCAGAAGACATCTTACGGAAAACTGCGCCAGAATTGCCTGAAGTGTCTGAGGTAGAAGTTGTCAGACATTTCACTAAGCTCTCTCAAGAAAATTACGGAGTAGATCTCGGAATCTACCCCTTGGGAAGCTGCACAATGAAGTACAACCCGAAGATATGTGAAATCCTCGCGGCATCACCCAGAGTGAAGAACTTGCATCCTCTGCAGCATGTATCAACTAGTCAGGGGATCTTGAGGATACTGCATGAACTCTCAGAGTTCCTAATAGAAATAACCGGTATGTCCGAGGTTTCATTGCAGCCTTCTGCTGGGGCCCAAGGCGAGCTGTGTGGAGCACTTATCATCAGAGCTGCCCATAGGGACCGGAACGAACTCAATCATAGAACGGAAATGATTGTCCCTGACAGTTCGCACGGCACAAATCCTGCAAGCGCGGCAATGGCAGGTTTCAACCTAGTTGTGGTTCCGTCAGACAGAGAGGGCTGCATTGATGTTGAGGCATTGAAAAATGTTGTCAGCAAGAAGACAGCCGGCATGATGATAACGAATCCGAATACATTGGGCATATTCGAAAGGAGGATTCTTGAAGTTGCGGAGATCGTTCACGAGGCTGGAGGCCTTCTATACTACGATGGCGCGAACCTCAACGCGATCTTAGGTAAGACTAGGCCTGGGGAGATGGGGTTCGATATCACTCACATAAACATTCACAAGACCTTTGGAACTCCACACGGAGGGGGAGGACCAGGCGCCGGACCGGTCGGAGTAACCCAAGAACTCGCGAAGTTTCTCCCAATACCGACAATTAAGTTCGACGGAAAGAACTACTACCTAGATTACAACAGGCCTCAAACCATAGGAAAGTTAAGAAGCTTTCTCGGAAACATTTCGGTTCTTCTAAGGGCGTATGCATACATTCTGTTGCTTGGCGCAGAGGGATTAGAGGAAATCGCGGAAATATCTGTATTGAACGCAAACTATTTGGCAAGAAAACTAATCGCTTCAGAATGGTATCGGATGCCATTTGATTCAAAGAAGGTAAGAAAACATGAGATCGTCGTAAGCACAGATAAGATCACCACAGAGACCGGGATTCGGGCACTAGACATCTCGAAGAGATTGCTCGACTTTGGTGTACACGCTCCGACCATGTATTTCCCACTGATTGTGAAAGAAGCTATGATGATAGAGCCGACTGAAACCGAAAGCCTTGAGGAGCTCGATCGATACGCGGACATACTGGAAAAGATAGCTCAGGAGGCGTACCGACAACCTAACGTTCTCAGAGAAGCACCCAAGAACACCACCGTTGGAAGAGTCGATGATGTAGCTGCTTCACACCCTAAGACAATGTGTCTCAACTGGAGAATGTACAAGAATAGGCAAGTCGCCATCTAGCTCCGTTTTCCAGCCCTATTTCTTCATGCTCGCACATGTTTATTAGCTCGAAGAAGACAAACCCAAGAAATCAGAATAGTCTCGACCCAATGCCCTTCCCATGTAAGAGCAAGACCCGATGGCAGCGAGACGGGGAAGAATAGAATGCGCGTAACCGTCAAGTACTTTGCAACTCTCAGGGAAATCACAGGCAAGAGAGAAGAACAGGTTGAACTGCTGAAGGACTCTACGATGAGCGACCTCTTGAATCATCTGATCGAACTGCATGGGCCAGGATTCAAGAGCTATGTCATGGAGGAAACGACCGGTGAACCTAAGGGACATCTACTCTTTCTGATTGATGGAACTAGCATGAACAGCATGGGAGGGTTGAGCGCGAGGCTTACTGACAATTGTGTGGTCGCTATGATGCCTCCAGTAGGTGGAGGATGACCAATTGGGGCCGGAGGTTTCTGAGGGGAGAAAATTGGCAAGCGTCGCTTGAAAACACGTGAAGAGAGCGTTTTCAAATTCGCAGGTATGTGTCAAGTTTTCAAAGAGGCTTGAAACAAGGCGCATCGCCGATGCCGATGGATGTTACGATCAGTATACCGTTGAACTACGATCTCCTATAAAGGCTCTCGACCGAACTATCTACTGCTGGAGCCAAGACAAGCAAAGCTTCGCTTGAGGACCAGACGCACTTTGAGTCCAAATGCCCTTTCGCAAGCCAGATCCATGGGGTTGACAGTGGACAGCACTCTTCCCCGAATACTTGTCTTGGGTCTAGGCGACTTAGGCGAAAAGGTCACCGAACGCCTCATTGAAAGTGGACCCAACAGAGCCCGATGCGTATCCATCAGTGATGAGAGGTTACAGCTCGGCACAATCCTTGCTCACAGAGCGCTCTTTGCAAGAACAGCCAAGGAAAGTTTCGAGACCTCGAAGCAGTTTGAGACAGGAGGAGACAACATGCTGCTGTCTCTTCCGGAGATATCTCCCTCAATAATCGACAATGACTTGGTGTTCATAGCTACAGCGTTAGGACGGGAAAAAGGACTGGCCGCTTCGCCAGCTCTTGCTCAAACTGCGCGGGCAACTGGCGCCCTAGTCATTGGAGCAGTGACAATGCCTCGTTGGCGCGAAGGATCAAGACTGTACTCCGCAGTCCGTACTCTCAAAGAAATGAAAGATGCCTGTGACGCCTTGGTGGTCGTAGACAACAACAGACTTGGATGGCTCCCAACAAGTTCTCATCAAGGAAACATCAATTCCTTGGCAGGTGACCTCTTGAGCCAACTTATAGGCGGAATAGTGGAAACGCTCTCAGAACCTAGCCTCATCAACATCAACTTCAAAGAATTCGCTAGAATCTTTCGAAGCAGCGGATTCGCAATTCTGGGAATGGGAGAAGCGAACTCCCCCAATCGACCAGAGGAGGCAGTGAGAAATGCGTTCAATTGCCCACTGCTTCACATCGACCATGACGGCTTCGCAGGTGCATATCTCCATATCAGAGGTGACAATAGTCTCACCAAGGCTCAGGCTTCGAAGGTCGCAGAACTGGTCAGCGGAAGACTTGACCTACTGCCCGATGTCATATTCGGCGCAAGCACAGATTACTCCTTCTCTGAACGCCTCCGCGTCACCTTGATGCTCACTGGTGTGAGGTCACCGCAACTCCTCTCAGCCTATAGGGAGATTCCGATCCAGATGCATCAAATGGAAGAAGAACACGAACCAGAACAGCAAGTGGACATAGAGCTCGATCTCTACCAACTAGAAGAATCCTAGAGAGACTTGCTGAGGGCCATCCGAAGCCCCAAGATCCTATTCCTAATGCTCGTAGAAGAGCCACAAGCAGTTGTCTTGCCCAAACGGATAGATTCGAGGATACTTTCGATTGTTGGTGAAGAGGCTTCGAGCAGAGTATAGGAGTCACCTATCGTTGAGGGAATATGGGAGTCGCTTCCCGCTACCATGGAGACTCCAAGAGTCCTGGCCGCTTTTTCGGACTTTCTCTTTGCAAACCAGAATGGAATCGTCGAAGAGTTCACCGTCTCTATCCCATCAACACGGTTCCTTAGACGAAGCGGGTCAACACTCGGGCTTGTTATGTCATACGGATGCGGAATAACGATAACGCAGTTCTGACCGCGTAGCAATTCAATTGTCTGATCTGCGGACAGGCCTTTCGGTACTGGTTCATACGCACCAAGCGAAACTATGTGGCCTTCTCTTGAACTCACCTCGATTCCTGGAACAACCAGGATCTCATCGGACCGATAGGTTGATGGAAGATCATGTTCTGTGACTGCGATTCCGTCTAGCCCCCGTTTCCTTGCTATCTGAGCGATGACGTTAGGGTCGGTAAATGCATCATGCGAGCACCTTGTGTGAACGTGCAGGTCAAGCCTAAGCTGCATTTTCGTCCAACCATACACCGAGACTGCTGGGGTAGTCTTCCTACGAGGCCTTGAGCTTCTCCACCTGTTTCTCTATTTCTGAGTCTTCTATTCTTCTAAACAAGACCTTGGGCTTCTTGATCTCATGGCCAGATGTGATTTGGAGAGATGAGACTGAGCTCCAACCTTGCGCGTGTACAGATCCCTTTAGGCCTAGCAACTCCCAGAGAGCTTCGGCCGAGCTGGGAACGAATGGCTCGATTAGTACGGCAAGAGACCTGACGCCGTTTGCGCTAAGGTATAAGCAGTTGGTAGCCGTCTTTCGGTTTGTCCAAGGCTGTTTTTTCTGGAAGTATTGGTTACAGTAGTTTGAGAATTCGAGGATTCTCTTGAGCGCTCTATCAATCTCTATGCTCGAAAGCTCTTTCCCAACCTGAGCGGCCAAGCCCTCTATTTTGCTTTGGAACTCGCGGTCCAGATCATCGAAGGGATCCGGTTGAGGAACCTTCCCATCGAACCTTGACCATATGAAAGTAAGCGTTCTATGTACGAAGTTGCCTATGTTAGCAACGAGCTCATTGTTCACTCTTGCCTGAAATTCCTTCCAGTCGAAATTCACGTCCGATTGGCTGTAAGGGGTAATCGCAGCAAGGTAGTACCGCAAATAGTCTGCTGGAAAAGCATCAAGGAACTCTCTCAACCCCACATACCATCCTCGGCTCTTTGAGAACTTCCCACCCTGAAGCAATAGGTGACCTCTGGTTGGAACGAATTCGGGTAGTTTGTATTCCCCGACGCCAATCCTCATGGCTGGAAGGAAGAGATAATGGTGATACACTATGTCTTTGCCAATGAAGTGGAAGATTGTCGAGCTGTTCCAGAACGTTCTTCCATCGATTCCTCTCTGTTTCAGCAACTTCAACGCACTGGATATGTAGCAGAGATGGTTGTCAAACCATAAGTAGAGAACCTTTCCTTCCGCTTCTTTCAGCGGTATTGGCACTCCCCAAGTAATGTCTCTAGTTATGTCCCAGTCTTGAATACCGTCTTTGATCCAGTTGAGCACATAGTTCTTGACTTCAGCTTGCAGGTTGTCATTCTCCTGCAGCCAGCTCTTGACCGATTCTGTGAATGCAGATAGTCTGAAGAAGAAGTGTTTGCTGCTCTTGCTCTCAGGTTTTGATCCGCAGATCGCGCAAGATGGGTTCTTGATCTCTCCTGGTTGAAAGACCTTGCCGCACTTTTCGCAGCTGTCTGAGTATTGATCAGTGGCTCCGCAGAATGGACAAGTGCCCCTCACGAATCTATCAGGCAGGAACTTCCTGCAATTGGGGCAATATGGCTGGAAGATCTCCTTCGCATAGATGTACCCTTTCGCGTTGAGCACGCTAAAGAAGTGTTGAGCCAGTTCTATGTTCTCTTTTGAGCTGGTCTTGTCAAACATATCGAAAATGATACCCAGATCTTTGAGATCCTTCACGTCCCGTTGATTCCAATGGGCTACAAATTCTTCTGGAGTCTTCTTCTCTTGCTGGGCCGCTATCAGTATGGGTGTTCCGAAGTCATCCGTCGCACAGATGAAGATAACCTCTGTTCCGTTAAGTCTGCAGAACCTCACGAATATATCCGCAGGCAGGTAGGTGGAGGTCAGATGGCCGAGGTGGATTTCTCCATTCGCGTATGGAAGAGCGCAAGTAACAACAATCTTTTTCCATGCCAAACGTGTCACGCGAGCCGAATCGCTTGAAGAGGTATCTAGAACCAATCCCTCCGTGGGCCTTCCCCTAAAAGCAATCCACCTCCTGATTAAGTTTTCCGTGGCATGGCACCCAACCCGACAGCATATACTCATCTTCTTGACTATTGCTGCTGCCAGAGTACAAGAGCTCACAAATTTCAGAATACTCGTGCACGGTGATAGTCTAAGTGCCGTTTCAGTAGACTCAAGCAATAGGCTGAGAGTGTAATGGACTCATGAATGCGTAGGCTGCTGCAACATCCACATGGAGAGCTAGTTGAGCGGCTATGGGCTTCATCCCTTGCCGGACTTTTCCTCATAGGCGTTTAATAATCCAGGCACTATTGTACTAGAGCGGGCCCCGAGAGAATGAGCAAGGACTACCAAATCCTACTCGACAGAGCCTTGGAAAAGATTCCGAAGAAGAAGCACAGTGGAGAACGTTTCGAACTGCCGAGGCCGCAGGTCATGAATACGAAGACAAGGACCTACATTGCAAACTTCAAGGAGATCTGTGGCTACCTGAACCGGGATCCGCACCATGTCTTGAAATTCTTGACGGGAGAACTGGCTACTGCTGCGACATTTGAGGATCCGCGGGTGATATTCAAAGGAAGGTTTGGTCGAGAATCGATCGTACGCCTCTTGGACATATACGTGGGCCGATACGTTATCTGTCCGATCTGCGGCAGACCTGACACGAAGATAGCAAAGGAGGCAAGGTTCCTGTTCTTGGACTGCGAGGCATGTGGAGCGAGATCTTCGATCCTCCGCGGATAGCAAAGTGAAAAGATCGATGGAGCAGGTCTATCTTCGAATATTCAAAGACAAAGGATACGTTGTGGTGGCCGCCTGCGACAGGAATGTTCTCGGAAGAACTTTTCGAGAGGGAAAGCTGAGACTAGAGGTTGCAAGCCGATTCTATGGAGGGGATCTATGCGGCGTCGAGGAAACAATGCAAGCTCTCCAAGCGGCTGACATAGGAAACCTAGTCGGAGGAAAAGTCATAGACGCCGCAGTTCAGAAAGGACTCGTTGATCCTGATGCGATATTGACCATAGGCGGAGTACCTCATGTTCAAATCGTCAAGATCGGCAGGCTTCGCTAGAAGACGTAATGCGTTGACATATGCTTAATAGCTTGCCATTTTTCATTAGGGACAAAGAACCAGAAAGGGCGCTCCAACAATGGGAAAGAAGAAAGTGCTCAGTGAAGGAGAGCTAAGAGAAATGATTCTCCCAGAGCCTGATCAACTACTGGGCATAGTCAGTCAAATGCTGGGCTATGATAGACTGATGGTCAAATGTGCAGATGGCCACGAGAGGGTTTGCCGTATCAGAGGGAAGATGAAGAGAAGAGTGTGGATCAAGGCTGGCGATGTGGTACTCGTTGGCCCATGGTCATTCCAACATGACACAAGAGGAGACATTCTCTGGAGGTATACAGAGAGCCAAGCAAATTGGCTCAGGAGCAACAAGTATCTGAACATAGGCTGAGGAAGAACTGAACGTGGCGGCAGAGGCCCTTGAGAAGAGGCTGCGGCTTAGGGAGAGAAGATATGAAGTCGAGCAGCTGATGAAGGAGAAAAGAAGCGAAGAGTTCGAAGCCCTCGAAGAAGTTTTTGACAAGCCTACACTGATGCTGATCTACCGCATGTTGAATCAGGGGCACTTGTCAAAGCTTTATGGATGTGTCAAAGCTGGAAAGGAATCAAGGATCTACTGGGGAAAGGACTCTAAAGGAAAGGACGTTGCGGTCAAGATATATCTGAAATCATCAGGGGAGTTTCGCAAGGGCAGAATGATCTATCTGGAGGGGGATCCTAGGTTCCAGAGGGTTAGGAGGGACACGAGTTCACTCGTGTATCTATGGGCCCAAAAAGAGTTCAAGAACCTTCAGGCTGCCTTCTCGGCAAAGGTGAGCGTCCCGAGACCAATTCTCGTTAGAGGAAACGTCCTAGTAATGCAGTTCATTGGAAAGAAAGGTACACCCGCACCACTATTGAAGGAGCTAAAGCCCGAAAAGCCAGCAATGTTGTACAGGACATTGCTGAAGAATGTCAAGTTGCTCTATGCAAAGGCTGGTCTTGTTCACGGAGATCTAAGCGAATACAACGTCATGATATGGGAGAATAGACCGGTGATATTTGATATGTCTCAGGGAGTCTCCTTGGAGCATCCTATGTCAGACACGTTTCTGAGCCGCGACTTGGATAACTTGAACAACTATTTTCTGAAATATGGTGTTGACATAAGGCCGATTGATCAACTTCGCCCTTGGGTGACTGGAAAGAATGCAAGCTAAAGCCACTTGCATGATACCAAAAGATAGAGTAGGCGTACTCATCGGATTCGAGGGCGAGGTAAAGAAGAGAATCGAGCGCACTCTTGGCGTCCAGCTTACGATTTCGGGCGAGACGGGCGTTGTGGAGATAACGCCTCAAGGCGATAGCACAGATCCCGTTTCACTTCTTAGAGCAAAGGACATTGCGACTGCCATCGGAAGAGGTTTTTCACCCGAGAGAGCCTGCCTGCTATTCGATGAAGACAAGGTCTTGGAACTGATAGACCTAAGAGAACTGTACGGGAAAAACGACAGCGATATCAGAAGAGTTAAGGGCCGAATCATAGGTCAGGAAGGCAAGACACGAAGGACAATAGAAGAAATGACGAGAACGAGTCTTTCAATATACGGTGATACAATAGGAATAGTGGGAGGATATGAGGAAGTCGCCACTGCCAGAGAAGCGGTAGACATGATATTGAAAGGAAAACAACATGCAACAGTGTACAGGTTTCTTAGAGGCAGGCGTCGAGAATCGAAGAGGAAACAAGCTCTGGAGCTGTGGGAAAAGCCTCCCCCGTAGCAATGAGCCAACTATTAAGAAGAGGCTTCTTCTCAATCTCAGATTCGGCCACGTCTTCGACCTAGGAACGAGCGGTGTTAGATTGATCTAAAGCAATCTGGACGTAGAAGCAATGAGGGAGTTAACGATCCTCCGTCATTCACTTTCATCACATAGGAACGGAGGAAGTAGAGCAGACTTGAAAGGACTGGCGGAGGACCTTGACTGAAGTCTTCCAAGAGATAAGCCCAGCGGATTTCTTCTATAGGAACAGGGACATCGCTGGTTTCACAAACCCTTCCAGAGCCATATACTCAACGGTTCGGGAGCTCGTCGAGAACTCCTTGGACGCGTGCGAGACCTGCAACCAACCTCCTGACATCTATGTCCGAATTTCGCAGATTTCGAATTCGGAGGAGGGCCCTGGAATGTACACTGTCAGAGTTCAAGACAATGGGTGCGGCGTTCCACCAGACATGATCCCAATGGCTTTCGGACAGGTTCTTTTCGGATCGAAGTACAAGCTCAGACAAACAAGGGGAACCTTCGGCCTAGGCGGAAAAATGGCGCTTCTCTACGGGCAGATCACAACGCACGCTCCCGCTCGAATCATGTCAAGCACGGGACGCGCGAAGATCCACGAGTACGAAATTGCGATTGACATCCAGCGTAACAGGCCGATCATACTCAAGAGAAGAAAGCATCCAAACCCGACTAGATGGCGAGGCACAGTCATAGAGTTCCAAACTGAAGCAGACTACACTCGCGCAATGTCCAAAATTCTCGAATACGTGAAACAGACGGCGACAGTCGCGCCTTACGCCAATCTGACATTCGTCGACCCGAAGGGTCGCCTCTACAGGTTCATTAGAGCCACAGCGAAGATGCCGAAGCCTCCAAAGGAAACCACTCCTCACCCTCACGGCGTCGATGTAGAAGCTTTGAAGAGAATCATAGAGGCTACTACAGCGCGAACGATGAAGGAGTTCATGAAGAAGCATTTTCAACGTGTCGGAGATGCGATCGCCAGAAGATTCTTGGATAGTGCTGGCGTGAGCCACAAGAAGAATCCAAAGAGGCTTGAATCAAGTGAAATAGTAAGGTTAGTTACGGCGATGAAGAATTTTGAGGGATTCTTGGCACCAGATGCGAGTTGTCTGAGCCCGCTAGGAGAAGAATTACTTGAAGCAGGGATAAGAAAGGAATTCTCCCCAGAATTCGTGACCGTTTACCAGAGAAAACCAGCCGCCTACTCAGGTTTTCCATTCATCGTTGAGGTTGGCATAGCCTACGGCGGGGAGATTCAGAACGTCGAAAGCGTCGCATTATATAGGTTTGCAAACAAGATCCCGTTGCTCTTTGATGAAGCGAGCGATGTCTCTTGGAAAGTGGTGAATTCGCTGATCGACTGGAAGCATTACAAAGTTCCTCCAGATGCCCCCTTGGCTGTCCTAGTGCATCTCTGCTCCACAAAGATTCCATACAAAACTGTAGGCAAAGAGTTCATCGCCGATAGACCTGACGTCGAAAGAGAGATACTGAACGCCGTGAGGGAAGCAGCGAGAAGATTGTCCGTTTTCCTCTCTAAGAAGCAACACTTCGAAAGAGAAAAGAAGAGACTGGACATATTTGAAAAGTATCTACCGAAGATCGCCTCATTCTCCGCTGAGCTCGCAAGAAGGAAGAACGTTCCCGAGATAAAGCCGCTTCTGAGGAGTGTGATGAAATATGGTCCGGAAGACGAAAGTACAGAAGACATCTAAAAGCGTAGTTAAACAAAAGAAGGAGAAAGTTCTCAGTAGTCTGGAGAGCCTGGGAACCCAGATCTGCCAACAGATCGACCGTAGAGAGTTCCCATGGATAAAGATGCCCAGCAGGTCAATACAGAATATTCTCTACGACCCTGAAACGAGGCAATATATCCTAGGGAGCCGGCAGGTCAGGAGGAGTGCAAGAAATATCAGGCACATAAGGCCGTTTACTCAGCTTGTCTGGACAGCCTCTTTTGTAGATGAGTTATCCAAACAAACCAGAACAAGCACATTGAGAGATGTCTTCTATTCTGCTCAGGCATATGAGATGGATTTCATCGACCAAGCAGAGAGCGACGACATTATCACCGATCTGGAGACTCTTTCAGGCATGGCAAGGGAAGACTTCAGTGTCTTCCCTGAGGAAAGATCAGCCATCTTCGGAGATCTCACGATTGAGTACACAGTTCCAGGTTATCAAGGAAAGAAAATGAATCTTGCAAGCCATCCCGACGGTATGATGATCGGCCCAGCCATGACGAACGCCGAGTTCGTCGACTGCAAGGCAAACAAGGTTATTGCAATAGAAAAGGGCGCATTGTTTACGAGATTCGTGGAAGAGAAGGTTCACGACAAATACAAGGCAATCCTAGTTCAGACTGCAGGACAGGCTCCGAGAGCTACCAGAGCCTTGATCAGAAGGTTGAACCAAGAACTCAAGCTTCCGGTACTCATACTGACAGATGGCGATCCCTGGGGGATGCACATCGCCATGGTGATAATCTCAGGATCAGCCAACGCAGCCCATATCAAAGAGCTTAACACGCCAGACGCGAAGTGGGGAGGCGTCTGGGCGAGCGACATAGTGAAGTACAAGCTTCCAAGCGGAGGACTCACTGACCTAGACATCAAGAGGCTCTACGAACTCAAGAAGGATCCACGATACGAGGGAAAGTTGTGGAAGAGAGAGATCGAGACATTCCTGCGTACAAGGAAGAAAGCAGAGCAGGAAGCATTCAGCCGTTACGGCTTGACATATATTGTCGACAAGTATCTTCCAGCGAAGCTGGAAGAAATGAAGATCTAGGACACTTGGCTACCGACACAGTTGCTCTGTCGACGACAAGTTTTTGACCTCGACAATACATGCAACAAGAAAACTGATGACACATTTGGCACACCAGAAAGCTGATAGAGTCTTGGATTGCATCGGACTCTTCTGTCCAGTTCCAGTATTCAGAACAAGAGAGGCAATCGACAAGATGGCTGTAGGGGAAGTTCTCGAAATACTAGCTGATGACCCAGCCGCTGAGGAAGACATTCGCTCATGGGCAAAAAGTACAGGCAACGAGATACTGGAGCTAAAGAAAGAACCTGATCACATTCGCATATTGGTACGAAAAGCCAAGCAGGAAAGAATCGTATGAAACGCGTCTGTTTTGACTACCAAGCCGGATCGCCGGTTGACCCCCGCGTCTTCGAAGCAATGACCCCATACTTTGGAACCATGTTTGGAAATCCCTCGTCAACCCACGCCTTCGGTCAAGAGGCAAAGAACGCAATTGAGGAAGCAAGAATGAAGATCGCCTCATTGATCGGAGCTAGGAAGAAAGAGGAGATAATCTTCACTTCTGGCGCAACTGAAAGCAACAACTTGGCCTTGATCGGAACCGCCCAAAGAAACAAGGAGAAAGGAGATGGCATCACAACCTCAGCGATAGAGCACATATCCATCTTGAATGTCTGTAAGTATCTCGCTAGACAAGGATTCAGCGTCAAACATGTCCCAGTCGATAGCTACGGTCTTGTCGATCCAACAAGCGTTGAGAAGACCGTCTCAGAGAAGACCATCATTATCTCGATCATGTATGCGAACGGAGAGATAGGAACAATAGAACCAATAGCAGAGATAGGCAAAATTGCACACACTCATGGAGCGGTGTTTCACGTAGATGCTGTCGCTGCGGTGGGCAAGATCCCAGTAGACGTGGAAAGAGAGAATATCGATCTGCTTTCCTTATCCTCGAACGACCTGTACGGACCGAAAGGGGTGGGCGCACTCTATGTGAGAGAGGGAACTCGAATAGCCCCAATCATACTTGGAGGAGGACAGGAGCGAGGATTAAGGTCCGGAACGGAAAACGTGCCCGCAATCATTGGAATGGGAAGAGCGGCAGAGATCGCTGCCAAAGAGATGGCAGACGAATCAGTTCGACTCGCGCGGTTAACAGATAGGCTCCGTGCAGGAATTACTAAGGAGATCCCATATTCCTACCTGAACGGACATCCGACGGCTCGCCTACCGAACAACCTTAGCATGAGGTTCAGCTACATAGAGGGAGAATCCCTTGTGCTGAGCCTTGATATGGAAGGCATAGCGGTTTCCTCTGGATCAGCATGCTCCTCGAAGACTCTTGAACCTTCGCACGTGCTCAGAGCGATCGGTCTAGCCCATGAGGAGGCTCACGGCTCGTTGCTCTTCAGTCTGGGCAGATGGAACACTGACGATGATGTGGATCAGGTGCTGAGTGTTCTCCCCGGCATTGTTAGCAGACTTCGAAGAATGTCGCCTCTTACTCCGAAGAACTTGCAGGTGTGAGAGAATGTACAGCGAGGAGGTTATGGATCACTTCAGAAATCCGAGAAATGTTGGAGAGATTCCTGACGCCGACGGTGTTGGAACAGTTGGGAACCCGGTATGTGGCGATATGATGACTGTATACATAAAGGTCAAGGACAATAGGATTGCTGACATAAAGTTCAAGACTTTCGGCTGTGGCGCCGCAGTGGCGACTAGCAGCATGGTCACTGAGCTGGCCAAAGGCAAGACGCTGGAGGAAGCTATGAAGATCACGAGGGGTGACGTGGCCGAGCATTTGGGAGGTCTTCCCCCAATAAAGATGCACTGTTCAAACCTGGCGGCTGACGCTCTTCACGGCGCTATCGAGGATTACTGGAAGAAGAAGGGGTCCAAGTAGTCTACTGTATTATGATGGCCCCGCTCGGGCAATTCCTCACACACGCAACACAGCCAGAGCAAGAGATATCCGATTCGGAACAGCTGGAACATGACTGAGAGGCTCTTCCTCCAAGGCATGCATTTTCATCTTCGATGCTCACAGCTCCGCCGCGAAGCGTCAATACGCCCACAGGACATACGTCGACACAGACTCCACACGTGTCACAGTTACCCTGATCTATCTTGATCTTGGGCAATTTCGTTTTCAACACCAATCTGTCCGGGATTATGGTTTTGGATCTCTTCAAGTTTTCGTACATATCGAAGTGGGATAACAGGGATCAACCGATCCTCGATACGTTTGCCAGCAACCTTAACTGCTTCTTGATTAAGATAGGCAAAAAGGTGATTCAATGACCGGACAGAAAAGCTGGACCTGGGAAAGCGCGATCGATAGAGCCATCTTGATGGAGGAGCAGTCGCATTCTCTATATTCCTCTGCTATCAAGAGAGTCGTTTCACGAGGCAGCAAAACCCTTCTTGCAAATCTGGCTGATGATGAGCTTCAGCATAAGGCAAAGCTGGAGGAAGTCAAAAGAACGAGATCCTGGAAGCAACTTGGTGCAAAATCGAATGAGGTAATAGATCTTCAGATCTTGGACCGAGTGGAGGATGTTAGGCTTTCTGAAGACGCAACCTATGAGGAAATACTGATCTTCGCAGGGAAGCGCGAAAAGGAGACGTGTGAATACTATCTTGAGCTCAGTACTAGGCTGTCAGACACTGCTGCTGGTAAGGTATTCAGGAAGTTGGCGGATGAGGAGCTAGGCCACAAGAACAAGATAGAGAAGGAATATGAGTCAATAGTGATGAAAGAAGGCTAGTAGGATCCAGTCTCTTCAGGTTTCTTTTTCTCCTCTGCTTCTGGTATGGAGAACTCCTTCAGTTTCTCCGCCATAGCACGAAGTTGCTTGTCAACTCTATCGTTGATCGATCCGGCCTCAAACATTCCGTCCGGCAGCTTTCTGCCGGCGTTTGCACCGGTCAGGGCCTCGATTCCTTCATCGATTGTTTTTATGGGATATATGTGGAACTTGCCTCCGGCCGCAGCTTCAACTAGCTCCTCTTTGAGCATGAGGTTCTGAACGTTGCTTTCCGGAATCAGTACCCCTTGATCACCTGTCAGTCCTTTTGCCTTACATATCTCAAAGAACCCTTCGATCTTCTCATTGACTCCCCCGATGGCTTGTACCTCGCCTCTCTGGTTGACGGAGCCTGTGACTGCTAGTCCTTGCCTAATTGGAACATTTGCCAACCTTGACAGAATCGCATACAACTCTGTGCTTGACGCACTGTCTCCTTCAACTCCTTCGTAGCTCTGCTCAAAGACAAGCCGGGCGGATAGAGTCAGAGGTTTGTCTTGCGAATACTTCTGGGTCAGATATCCCGCCAGGATCATAACCCCTTTGCTGTGTATCGGGCCACCTAACTTCACTTCTCTTTCAATGTCAATGAGTCCTTCCCGTCCAATTCCAATACTTGCCGTAACCCGAGATGGCCTGCCGAATTCATAGTCTCCCATTGTCATTACTGACAGGCCGTTCACCTGGCCGACGGCCTCTCCAGAGGTATCGATGAGGAGAACGTTTCGCTCTATATACTCTCTTATCTTCTCTTGAATAAGACTTGACCTGTATACCTTCTCGTCCATCGCTTTCTTTACGTGCTCGGCTCTTATGGATTTCGACTTGTCTTGAGAAGCATAGAAGTTGGCTTCTCGAATTAGGTCAGCTATGATGGCGAACCTGGTCGAAAGTTTCTCCTGATGATCAGCTAGCCTCGAACTATATTCTATCACCTTTGCGACTCCAGACCTGTCTAAGTGCTTCAGCTTTTCGCGGCTGCAAATTGCACAGATAAAAGATACGTAACTCTTGATGTTCTCCTCGGTTCTCTTCATGTCAGTGTCGAAGTCAGCCTTGACTTTGAAGAGTTCACTGAAGTCCGGCTCATATGCATACAAGAGCTGAAAGACGGCCGGATCACCGATCAAGATCACCTTCATATCCAATGGAACAGGTTCAGGGGAGAGCGTCTTGGTTGCCAGGAAGCCATAGCGCTCCGCCGGGTCCTCGATCACGATCTGACTATTCTTCATCGCTCTCTTCAGCCCGTCCCAAGAGAATGGATTCTTGAACAGCTCCTCGATCGGTATGACTAGGAAGCCGCCATTGGCTTTGTGAAGCGATCCAGGAATAACAAGAGTAAAGTCAGTAGTCAGAGCGCCGAAGACCGCTTCCTTCTCGATCCTTCCGAAGAGATTCGTATAGGTCGGGTTCAGTTCCATCACAACGGGGGCACCTTTCAAGGCTGAGCAATCAGCTATGACATTCACCTCATATTTTCTGAGAGGAAGTTCTCTCAGCCACGGAGCAGCAAGTGGCATGGTGGCCTCTACGCCTGGTTTGGCTATGAACTGTTCATAATGCTCAATCATGTCATTCTGCACATCCTTCAGGTAGGCTGTGACCCCAGCGAGGTCCTTGTATTTCTCGACCAAGTCAGCAATCATATGACCGATCGCGTACAGAGCGATCTCCTTGTCCGCTCGGGCCAGTTCTTCGTTCAGCTTCTTCTCCAGTTCGCGGGTGTCTCGGACAGCGTCCTTGAACCGCGCTTCCAATGTTTCTCGCTTCTTGAGGATTTCCTCACGGATTCTTTCACTCAGGCTCAGGAATTCTTCGTCTGTTAGAGCTTTCCCTTGGATCACCGGGACAAAGATCGGACCGATCTGCGTAATCTGAAAGAGGAAACCGTCTCTTCTGGCCTTTTCCGCTAGTTCTGTTAGAAGATCCTGCCGCTTCTTCTCATATCCCTTAGCAATCGCCTCTCTTTTCTCCTGATAATCTTTGCTCTCGAAGGTCTTCTGAATCGCTCTTTGAGCCTCTTCCACGAGGGACTTCATGTCCCTCTTGAAAACGTTTCCCAGTCCTGCGGGCAATCGTAAAGCCTTTGGCTGATACGTATTGCGGAAGTTGTTTACATAGCACCAGTCAAATGGCAAAGGCTTGCTTTTGGCAAACTCCTCAAGGAAGCTTTTCACGGCCGTTGTTCGGCCTGTTCCGGGCCAGCCTGCAACATAGATATTGAAGCCTCTTTCTCTTATTTCCAGACCGAACTTCAGCGCCTTTACTGCCCTCTCCTGACCTACAATCGTATCTAGAGGAACCACACTCTCCGTAGTTTCGCACGTTACGACGGAGGCTTCGCAGGGGCACCGAAGTTGTAGAGGCTTAAGCTCACTGACCATCAACATCACCGATTGGGACGTCCACGTAAGGATATGGATTCGATCCAAATCAGCTTTTCTAGCGTGTTCGCGCGAAATGTCTTTGCCAGTATCGGTCAGCCCTCGGTAACCATGTTGGCATCAGATTGTGCTCGAGAAAATGTCTTTCCAGGTACGGTCCTGCCAACAGAATCTAGCATGACATCAGCCTCGAATGTACGGTGCCTCCCGTCTCCTCTTCGACTCAGATAGCTTGACAACCGATGGGAATATCTCGTCTGCAGCTCTCAACTGAAGAGCCCCTGCTTTGGCCGCTGATTGCAGGAGATTGCTTGCCTCTTGAGTTCGAGTTATCACCGTGCACCACCCCACTTCGGAGCCCTCATGTCCAATTGAAATATCTGCCAGTTCAGCAGTGAAGTCTTGGCACTTGCTGCATCCGAGGAGCGTGTAAGATTCTAGGTTTCCGACTGGGACATCGAGCCTTGCTTCGGCCCCATAGTAGGCTTTGAGGCGTCCGCTCCGTATTTCGATCTTAGTGATCTTCCCGAGATCCAGCTTTTGTTGTTCTTTGATGTAGCTAACGAAGAGGGGGCCGTACTTGTAGGTGTTGTAGCAGAAGAGGCCAATCGCAAGCTTAACTGGTTCTGTGAGTTTTCGAGCGCCGTGAGGGGATGTGGCGACTCTTCGAAGTGCTTGGATTTGACATGGCATCCCTACGAAGGCAAGTCTAGAATTGGGATATCCAACCGTCGCCTCCGCAAGTCCACCAAGTGAACCTGTCGCAGAATATTTCGAGCCAGCGTTCAATAGTACCTCATCGTCCATGCTAGCAATCGTCGGAAAAGGCCTCCAAGGCTCTTTGGAATCCTTTCCTACTAGTATCGCGTGGTCGATCAGTTTCTTCTCAAGGGCGTATCGCAGTAGTCCAGTGACAACGCCCCCGTCTTGTGATTTCGCAAGAATTTTCTCGTCCGTGGATCGCGCAGAATAGATGCCCACCTTCACTCCTACAGGTTCGTCAGCATCCCGGGTCCTTCCAAATGTTGACCTCTCAACATCTGCGAGAGGGAACTCAACCCTGGGACACCCGTAGTAGCATAGTTCGCAGAGGACGCAGCGTCCGACCAAGGTGGGCTTCTCGTCATCTGTGTAGCTAACGACATTTACCGGGCAAGAGGCGATACAGGATCCACAGTACATGCACAGTCCTGTATTCACTATCTCAGTCAAGAGGGAGCCAAAGATCTTCGGAGGCTTGCTCAAACTTCACGTCTCTCCAATCGTCATTGGGTTGAATTAGCGCGCCTTCAAATTCTTATGTTTTC